>JACQHV010000075.1 GCA_016198885.1 Gammaproteobacteria bacterium | reverse complement strand
TGCCCGCCGCGGTGGTGACGTGGCCGCACGCTATGGAGGGGAAGAATTTACCATCATCCTGCCCAATACAACCCTGGAAATTGCCAGAGGCATAGCGGAGCAGATTCGCACTGCGATTGAAGATTTATGCATGCCCCATGACGCATCCCAAATAAAGGATATTGTAACTGCAAGTTTCGGTGTGGCATCTTTAATTCCTTCAAGAGATCAAACACCGGACTTCCTCATTAAATATGCTGACAAGGCCTTATATAAGGCAAAACAGACGGGCCGCAATCGCGTTGCTGTCGCTGATCTTGATGAATAGTGAAATGTTCTTTTTCCGGAACTTGCAATGAAAGTACAAAAATGGGATTCAAATACAGACGGTCCATTATCAGAATCAGCTCTGAGAAATAAACTGGAGTCAATCGGTTACCATTGCACCCGTTATATCTACCCACCGAGGACTGTTTTTCCTGAGCACAGTCATGAAGTTGACAAAATTGATGCGGTATTAAGCGGAAAATTCAAGTTAAGCATGAAAGATAAAAATGTCATTCTTGAGGCAGGTGATTATCTATTTGTGCCGAAGGGCATGATACATCGTGCCGAAGTTATTGGAAATGAATCTGTCGTCAGTATTGACGCTATAAAAAATCCCTGAATATTTCCCTGAGTCTGGCCTGATTACACTTCTCCAAGAATACTTATAAAGTTCCGGCGTACTCCCTGCGTTACTTTTTGATAATTTTCAAGGAATTTATGCGCAGCACGATCAAAATCCTCATCAATATAACCCATTGCACGCGCAAGCACATGCACACCATTTACATCCTGTGAGAAGGTACTGATGCTCTTAAGGTCTGTCAGACGCAGGCATCCCTCTATCTTCTTAAGAAAATTATAGGCTTCTAAAAGATCATTACAGAGTGTTTCTTTGATTATTCCGGTGTTTTCAAGCTTACGTAATGCCATTCTGGTGCTGGGTGTTTGTAAATTTTTATCCGTGTGGCCATGCAGAAGCTGCAGGAAATGCGTGAGGAAATCAATGTCCATAATACCTCCCACACCCCGCTTGATTTCATATTTTCCCCGGGGATTGCCTAATTCAGTTTGTACTCGTTTGCGCATATGTACAATCTCAGTCCTTAAATTGTCCTCATCATATTTACGATAAATTGCGGGTGCAATTGCATCTATTGATTGTTGCGCCAGATTATTATTATCGATAACTGATCGGCAACGCGTCATCATTTGACGTTCCCAGACAGGCCGTTCTGCATTATGGTACTCGATAAAATACTGGGCCGGACTGATTAGTGTGCCTGATGAACCATGAGGTCTCAGGCGCATGTCAATGTCATATAATGTTCCGCAGGGTGCGGGCAGCGCGATATAACGGAGAAGTGCCTGTATTTGTCTTGTCATCGCTGTAGAATCACTCTGTGTATCTGGTGAATATAAAAATATCAGGTCAAGATCAGAGCCATAATTCATTTCTCTTCCTGCCATTCGACCCATCGCTATTATTGAAATATCCTCAAAAGAATTTTGATTGTCACGCATGAGTAGTTGCAATGCACACCATAGTGTTGCTTCTGCCAGGTTGGTCAATGCTGCTTCTGTCTGTTCCTGATCATATTGCCCTTTCAATTGTGCCAGTAATAACTGCAACATGGACTCGTTTTTGGATATTCTCAAGTTATCAAAGCATTGTGCGGGATCTGAAATTCCTGCGTGAGACAACATTCGATTTCTCAATTTCTCAGTAGAGAAATCATTATTGTTATCATGATCGAAATATTTTGCTATCTCCCTGCCACGAAAAAAAATGAACCGTGTAAAATACCAGCTCGCGCCAAAAACCTGGACGAGTAAATCAAGATTTTCAGGACACCGGCCCCAGCCTTCATATTCACAAACGGATAACCAGCGTTCCATGCTGGCCTGTGCAGACTTTCTGTTCCAGGTTCTTTCCAATATGGATTTGGTTTTATGATCAATCTGTATCACAATCAATATTCACGGGGCAAAATACGTTCAAAGCAGGATTTTGCAATTTCACGATGCAGATTGAGTTGATTTTCGAACATATCTATGGACTGATTATTGCCATTGATCGAAAAATTCAGGCTACGCGCAATTTTAGATCGTTGTTTTGGATCAACTGGCAATTTATGAGTCTGTTTTTCATCAATCATCTGCAGGCGATTTTCAAGCCGTCTCAAATACAAATAACAATTATGGATATTATGTCCATCTTTCTGATCTAGTAATCCTGATTTTATCAATTCTTGCAAGGCAGACAGGGTGTTTGTCGTCTTCAAACCTGAATAATTGTACGCATTAACAATCTGCAGTATTTGAATAAAAAATTCGATATCACGTATACCGCCTTCACCTAATTTGACATTCCAGCTTCCTGCTTTATGACGCTGCTTTGCCATTTTGTTTTTTATTTGTATAAATTTATGCAAATCATCGCTACTTAGTGTCCTGTGGAAAATAAACGGCTGTAATCTCTCTAGCAGATCATTACCAAGTAATTTATCACCTCCTATCACTCTCGCGCGCAGCCAGGCAAATCTTTCCCATGCCTCGGTGCTGGCTTCATAGTAATGTTCAGTTTCATCAACAGACAAAACCAATGGCCCGCTGCGGCCCCAGGGACGTAATTTCAGATCAACGCGATAAAGAAATCCATCTTCTGTGGCCTGTTCCATGACAGAGGTTAATTTTTTGATATGGCTGGCCACTCTTTGATGAAACGCATGGACATCGCCTTCGATATCATCTTCATCTGCGCAGACAAATATCAAATCCACATCTGAACTGTAATTGAGTTCAATCGCGCCGAGTTTACCCATGGCAAATACACAAAAAGGCACTGGATGGTTATCGTATCCTGCATACTTTTTATGCCTGGATACAATTTCCAGGGCCCTGTGGATCACTGTTTCAGCCAGGACACTAAGACGATTTAATATTACCTGGTAGGAAGTTTCACCTATGAGATCCAACCAGGTAATCTTGAGCAGTTCCCGATATTTATATAAGCGGAGGTTAACGATATCAGACAACCGGTCCGGTTCAGACAGATCAATGCTTGCTCCCTCGCCCAGCAGGAGAATTGATTCAGGATGCCGGCATAAAAAATGATAGAGAAAATTTGAAATTGAAATGAGGTGAATAAAATGCGAAACAATTTTTTCTGACATTCCCTTTACATGATGACTAATAATATCATCTGCCAGGAGACGTTCCAGTCTCAATGCAGCCGCTTCCGGATCGGGTGATCGCCTCAGCAGAACATCATATTTAACAGTCACGTCATCATCGCCTTTCAGTCCTCGTTGCTCTATATATTGATTAGCGCTGTAATTTGATGACTGAGGTTCTGCTAAACGCGATTATAAATATCTCCTCCCTTGCTCCTGAATTCATCTGCCTTGTCGCTCAGGCCTTTTTCCAAAGCGATTTGCACATTGTCTATGCCTTTTTCTTTGGCGTATTCGCGTACATCCTGGGTAATTTTCATGGAACAGAAATTAGGACCACACATGGAACAAAAATGGGCGACCTTGTGTGCTTCCTTGGGCAATGTTTCATCATGAAATTCACGCGCACGATCCGGATCCAGTCCAAGATTGAATTGATCTTCCCAGCGAAATTCAAATCTGGCCTTGGACAAGGCATTATCACGGATCTGTGCTGCAGGATGCCCCTTGCCCAGATCTGCCGCGTGAGCTGCAATCTTGTATGTTATGATGCCTTCCTTGACATCATCCTTATCAGGCAAACCCAAATGTTCTTTTGGGGTGACATAACACAACATCGCGGTGCCATACCATCCAATCATCGCAGCACCAATGGCAGAGGTGATATGGTCATAGCCAGGAGCAATATCTGTTGTCAACGGTCCCAGAGTGTAGAACGGCGCCTCATGACACTCCTGTAATTCACGGTCCATATTTTCCTTGATCAAATGCATGGGTATATGACCGGGGCCTTCGATCATGACTTGCACATCATGTTTCCAGGCAATGCGTGTCAATTCCCCGAGCGTCCTCAATTCCGCAAACTGCGCCTCATCATTGGCATCGGCAATGGATCCGGGCCGGAGTCCATCACCAAGAGAAAAAGATACATCATAGGCCTTAATAATCTCGCAAATTTCTTCGAAATGCGTGTATAAAAAACTCTCTTTGTGATGCGCAAGACACCATTTTGCCATGATTGATCCGCCGCGAGAGACAATACCGGTCACGCGTTTCGCAGTCAGTGGAATATAGGGTAAGCGGACGCCGGCATGAATCGTGAAGTAATCAACACCCTGCTCCGCCTGCTCAATCAATGTATCCTGAAAGATTGTCCAGTTTAATTCCTCGGCCTTGCCATCGACTTTTTCCAGCGCCTGGTAGAT
>JACQHV010000074.1 GCA_016198885.1 Gammaproteobacteria bacterium | reverse complement strand
CCGGTGCGATCGTTGGATTGCAGATCATACAAGCGACCGAATTTTTGTTTTCTTATCCATACAAGTATTCGCAGGTTATCCTTGAAACCTTTTCTGTTGAAAGACAGTGTTTTTAAGTCTTTCCAGTTTTCAAAAAGCCTGTCAAACGGGGTCGCTGTAAGCAACCAGGATTGTTCCAGTGAATGATGTTTCTGAATTTGTTGTATCAAGGATGTTGCCATCACAACATCACCAAGTGCGCCTAGTTTAATAATTAATATCTTTTCCATTGAAGACCGTATATCCATTGTATCTGGAGCAGATCGATACTATATGTGACATATATTTGGTTATATATAGATTAAAGATCCTGAAAAACACAGGTTGGAAAGAGACAATCAAAGAGTGACAATCAGTTATGCATAACAGGTACAATTTCATATTAGCATGCAAAGTTATCACCCTTTGATGAATTAATCATGGGCAGGAATATGCACCCCGGATTTTATTACAATTGTCTCAGAAAAGATCTCACCAATCTTTCATTTTTACGGCACAGAAAATTCTCCGGGTTTCTGGTCAGCATGCACCAATCAGGCACACATTGGCTAAAACACATGCTGGCAATTGCTATTGCCGATGAATATAAACTACCCATGCCGCAATATAACCATGCCAATGACATCATCGGAGGACCTAAAGACCCGAGACTTTATCCACATGCTCCAAAGTTGGCCAGCAGTCATACCATACCCCATCCATTGCTGAGATCAAAACTATTCAGGTCATTTGTTAAATTTCCCCGTTATGTAATACTGATTCGGGACATGCGCGCATCACTCATATCTAATTATGAGAAATGGGAAACTCGATATCATTGCAAATTTTCCGAGTACCTTCGTGGAGATATCAAAGGAAGAAAATTTACTAATGATATCTGGTGGTGTATCCGTTTTCTTAATAGCTGGGGCTGTTTATCGCAGAAATTTCCTTCAGAGACATTGATTGTAAGATATGAAGATTTGACGCAAAACACATTGGCACAGCTTGAGAGGATTAATGTTTTCTGGAATTTGTGTATTGGCAGTCAGTCATTTCTACTCGCCATAGAAGAATCAAGTAAGGAAAAGATGTTGAAAAAGCACGATCCGATCAGACCAGGTATTGCAGTTAGAACAGCAACCAGGACAAATGAGGAGGTATTTACCGATGCAGACAACGTCTTTTTCAGAGACATATGCAAGGAGTATTTACGGTATAATTTTGGGTATGATTATATGAATTAAATATGATTAAAATATCATATAGCGGCAAGTGTTTCATAAAACTTGATGGTCCTGTTCAGCATTTGCTCCAAAGTGAATGGATAATATACCGGGACCAATGGCGGGCGCTGTATAAATTCCCTGATTTTTCTAGTTGCTTCGTCAATTTGATTTTGTGGAATAATTCCCTGAGGAAAGATCTCTTTTAGAATTTCAGTTGTACCGCCTATATCGTAGGCAATAACTGGTATTCCCAGATATAACGCTTCCAGGGCGGTTCTGCCAAATGCCTCAGGTTCTTTTGAGAGGGATAATACGATATTTGATATCGATAATATTTCCTTAATATCATTCCTATGTCCAAGAAAGGTAATATGCTCATCTAGCCCCGTGGTTTTTACCCTGTTTTGCAGTTGTTCAAAAAAACGTTTCTTGCCATATTGAGGACCACCAATGACCAAACCGTGTACCGACATACTATTTGATACAAGCGTATTTATTATATTAATAAAATCTTCATGGCCTTTCCTCCGCGTGATTCGCCCCGGCAGAGATATAATATGTTTATCTTTAATATTTTGATGTTGACTGTTCCATTCATTCAGCCAGTTCTTGTCGGGTTTGAAGTTTTGTGTGTATTGATCAGGTGCAACACCACGATGTATGACTTCAATTTTTTTTTCATCTACGCCCGGGTAATTATCGAGAATGTACTGGCGTATATATTCAGACACTGCAATTACCCGCTCACCTTTGGTCATTATTTTGCTATAAGCGTTGACTGAATACGGGCCGTGAACTGTGGTAATAAAACGCGGCCGTTTACTGATCGGCAAACTGCTCCATGCCAGGAAACTGATCCATGCCGGTAAACGGGAACGGGCATGCAGGACAGACACGTTTTGTTCGGAAAGAAAATTCCGGAGTCGCATGATGTATTTCATGGTAAAAGGGGATTTTTTACCAAGCGGCATTGTGACATGTTCACTACCGTCCCTGATAAGCGTATCAACAAGGCGGCCACCAGCAGAAATAACAATGGAGCGATGTCCCCGTTTTACCAGCTCTGCAGCAACTTCCAGGGTGCCGCGTTCTACACCGCCCGCGCCCAGGGAAGGCAGGGTTTGTACTACTGTCAGGCGCATCTGCAGAAAAACGGAGTTTCTAAATGAGTTTTAGTGTTCATATTATTTTTCGTTCTAGCAGCAAATAATTTGCCACTCGCTTTGCCTCGTCCAGCACCTCAACTGGAGGCGCGAGAGGATCACCGTTGCGCCAGGCATCAAATGTTGTAATCATGTCTTTATCTTTCAGTGTTTGTATGGCGTAAAAGATTTTTCCGTGCTTTTCTATCGGCACGCGCAAGATCCCTGTTGACGCACCCGAGGTTAGAGATTCATAGATCATCGATATACTGTCTTCGCTGACCCACACCTTCCCTGCGTGGGCAAGCCGGGCTGCAACCCAGCCGGGGACTGTTGTTTTGTGGGAAAAGAATAACGCATTTTGGCAGTTCAAACCGGTAAGGGAGTTGCGCGTAATATCGGGCGTGCGCGGTGAATCAGTAATTTTCCAGGAGACCTGGGAGAAGTGTTCAAGAATAATATTAATCTGATTCAGAATTGCATCATTGTCCCAGCGATAATGTCTCGAAGGCCCGCCAATTAATATTAATCCCTCGTTGTCATGATGTTGTCGTGAAAACGCGACCATGTTGATTGCGCCGCGTGTTACAAAGATTGATTTATCATCAGGTGGATTATCGTGATCCGGAATCAGACAGCAATCAAACCAGCCAACAGGGAAAGATGGTTTCATGATTACAACTGTCTGACCACCCCTTGCATGTTGTGCACACAGCATGGATAAATGCGTTCTATGGCCGGCCCCAATTATCAAATCAGGATCGGGCAAGTGCATGCCCGGTGGATATCGCCGCAAGATATACTGCAACACTCCCGATGTAAGGTTTCTCGCTTCAATATCATGACAAATACAAGAGGCAAGTTGTTTCAGGGCGTTAACCAGACCGCGGCTCTGTGTGTCATGTCCGGGCCTGCCATCGCTGATTCGCCAGATAATAAAGGTCTTTGGCTTGTGTTGGATCACCATTCAGCCCGGCGGAATATATCGTGCTAAATATCGTTTAGCGTAAACTCGGTACCGCAATAAGGGCACTTGGCAGTCCCTGTTTCTTCTATAGGCAAATAAACGCGCGGGTGTGAATTCCACAGACTCATGTCCGGCAGAGGACAATGCAGGGGCAGCTGCTGCCGGCTGATCTCGTAGCTACGTCGATCATTCGGCGTTTTACCTTCCTTGTTATCCTGATTAATACTGCTATTCATGATTGGTAATTAATTTTATTAAACATAGGTTAACCATTCGGAATATTCCTGCCTTCGTCCATGGACCTGATCAAAATAAAGTGACTGCAATTGCTTCGTTACCGGACCACGCCTGCCATCACCAATCTTCCGCCCATCAAGCTCACGTACCGGCGTAACTTCTGCAGCAGTCCCGGTAAAGAAGGCTTCATCCGCAACATAAACCTCATCACGTGTAATACGTCTCTCCTTCACGCTCAATCCGGCACCAGCAGCCAGTGTCATGACGGACTCGCGGGTTATTCCTTCCAAAGCAGAGGTGGTTTCCGGCGTATACAGAATACCATCACGCACGATAAAGATATTCTCGCCGCTCCCTTCAGCCACATAACCCTCGTTATCCAGCAATAATGCTTCATCATACCCACAGTCCAATGCATCCTGCAGCGCCAGCATGGAATTTATGTAATTGCCATTGGCCTTGGCCTTGCACATGGTGATATTGACATGGTGCCGGGTGAATGAGGAAGTCTTGATCCTGATTCCTTTCTCCAGCGCCTCGCTGCCCAGATAGGAACCCCAGGCCCAGGCGGCAATCATGACATGGACCTTGAGATTTTCTGCATGCAGGCCCATGCCTTCTGCGCCGTAGAAGCACAACGGGCGGATATAGGCGGAATCAAGGTGATTTTCACGAACAGCTGAACAACACGCCTGATTGATTGTCGCTTTATCAAAGGGTATTGCCATACGCAGAATGTGCGCTGAGCGAAACAGGCGATTAATATGTTCCTGCAAGCGAAATATGGCTGTACCTTTTTTGGTGTGGTATGCGCGTATTCCTTCAAACACCCCCATGCCGTAGTGCAGGGTGTGGGT
>JACQHV010000057.1 GCA_016198885.1 Gammaproteobacteria bacterium | reverse complement strand
GATCCGCACAGTCCCTGTCCAATTCAATGCCAAACATCAACCCTTTACCACGAATCGATGTCACGCCTTTTACATCGGCGAGCATAGCGCGAAAACCATTGATCATCTTCCTGCCAAGTTGCTCTGCACGCATGTCCAGTTGTTGTTCAATCAAAACGTCCAGTACGGAAATTGCCGCCCGTGAAGCCAACTGGTTGCCGCCAAAGGTTGAACCGTGACTGCCCGGTTGGATCAACTCTGCAGTATCACCTCGCGCAAGACATGCCCCGATGGGCACACCATTACCAAGCGCTTTGGCCAATGTCATGACATCCGGTATGACATTTTCATGCTGACAGGCAAACCATTTACCGGTGCGACACATGCCGGTCTGGATCTCATCCAGTATCAAAAGTAATCCAAGTTCATCACAGATTGTACGAGTACTGCGCAAATAACCCTCATCGGGAACTACTATCCCCCCTTCTCCCAGGATAGGTTCCAGCATGATTGCGACAACATTTTTGTTGCTCTTCGCCGCCATCCGGATTGCCGCAGTATTGTTATAGGGGACACGTAAAAAACCCGGCACCAATGGTTCAAATCCCTTTTGTATCTTTGCATTGCCTGTCGCACTCAGTGTGGCCAGGGTACGGCCATGAAAACTTCCTTCCGTCACTATGATAACAGCCTCTTCAACATCTTTTTTATGACCATACAACCGTGAAATTTTAATTGCGGCCTCATTGGCCTCAGCGCCAGAGTTACAGAAAAACACTTTATCCATGCCCGCTAATGCGGCCAGTCGCGTGGCCAGTTGTTCCTGTAGGGGAATACGATAAAGATTGGAGGTATGCAATAACTGGCTGGCCTGTTCGGCAATCGCCTGCTCAACTGCCGGGTGAGCGTGGCCCAGACCGCAGACGGCGATACCACTCAATGCATCAAGATAACGTTGCCCCTCTTGATCCGTTAACCACGCGCCGGCGCCGTATTCGAAGGCCACCGGTAATTGTTGATAACTTGCCATTAGATGATTACTCATTAAAAGAATCCGGAAGTATTACAAGGGCGAATCTCATCAGACCGCATATCAATTCCCTAAATGACAAGCCCGGCCAATGAGCCGGGCTTATGTATCAAATTATCTGTGTTACTGCATGTCTAGAATGGCAACCCGTGGGCTGCAGCACCCATAAACAATAGCATAGGGATCGATAGCATGGTATTGGTCCGCGAAGCAAGAAAGGCAACCCGCCTGGCCTTTGCCTTTTCTTCATCACTGGCCGTGACAATTCCCAGGATCTTTTTCTGATTCGGCCAGATCAGGACCCATACATTAAACAACATAATTGTTCCGAGCCAAGCCCCCATGCCAATCGTGGTGAGCGCCACATTGTTCTGCCCGATGCCCAGACCGAAGGCGCCGCCCAGGGAATAAGCGGATTCAAGATAAACTGCACCAGACAACCAGGTAACCACTGCGGCCCAACGGAACCACAGCAATGCCCGTGGTGCAACATATTTACTGATTGCTGCCGGTCCGGGCCCGTCTTTATCCGCTGTCGCAGCAGCTACAGCGGGTACTTGCACGAAATTAAAATAGTACAACAATCCAATCCAGACAATGCCGGATAGAAAATGCAACCAGCGATCAAGTGAAAGTATCAGTTCCATAATTTAATCCCCCCTGTAGTCTGAACTAGACACCGGCAATCAATTTAATGACATAGGCCAGGATAAATGCCAGGACAATACCGGATATAATGGTGCCCGTGATGGAATCAAGTGGATTCATTTGTGTTCCCCCCATCTGAAATATCAGTAATTTAAGAGTGGATTTTAAGTGTGTCACGACTAATTATACTTGCGTAACAGGGGGCTTTCATCCCTTTCAGTCATTAAATCCAGAAAAATACGGCCATGACTATAGGCGCAATTGAACTCATGTTATTCATCAGCCGCATCCAGGCAATCTGTGATGAAATGGGCGCGGTTCTGAAACGCACGGCATTTTCGCCTAATATCAAAGATCGACTGGATTTCTCCTGTGCTGTATTTGATGCCACAGGTCATTTATGCGCCCAAGCTGCCCACATCCCGGTACATCTTGGCAGTATGGCTTATGCCATGTCCGGTATTGTCAACCAACTGGCCTGGCAGGAAGGAGACATGGTGATATTGAACGATCCTTATCTCGGGGGGACTCATCTGCCGGATGTCACTTTAATCGCACCGGTATTTTATAGCCATCAACTCTGCGGCTTTGTCGCCAACCGTGCCCATCACGCCGATATTGGGGCCAGCACTCCGGGCTCCATGCCCATTGCCAAGCGGCTGGAAGAAGAAGGTCTGATCATTCCTCCGACATTTATTATCCGGGGGGGTACTTTATATGAGGAAGCATTTGCGGAAATACTGGGCCATTTACATAACCCCCGCATGGGTAAGGCCGATTTCAACGCGCAGATAAGTGCGAATCTGGCCGGACGAAAACGTCTTGGCACCCTGGTTCAATCAATGAACCAACAGAAATTTCATGCATTTCTGATTGCGCTGAATGATTATGCAGAATCTCTGGCCAGATCAGGTCTGAGAGCCATCCCGGAGGGTGTATATGCTTTTTCCGATATTATGGATGACGACGGCCTGGGAAATCCCGATATCAAGATCTCTGCCAGACTGCACATTAAACAAGGGGAAATACTGATAGATTTCACAGGAACATCTACACAGGTTGACGGCAATATCAACTGTCCACTGTCTGTTGCTGCCGCTGCTGTTTATTACTGTTTTTACTGTCTTATGCCTGTGCAGACGCCTGCCTGTGCCGGCAGCTTTCGCTCAATCACACTGAAGACACCGCAGGATTGCCTGATTAATGCGCGCTACCCCGCTGCTGTTGCAGCCGGAAATGTTGAAACCAGTTCACGTATAGTGGATGTTATTCTCGGCGCACTGGCACAGGCCATCCCGGAAAGAATACCGGCTGCAAGTCACGGCAGTATGAATAATATCGCAATGGGTGCTGCACATTGGGATTATTACGAAACACTCGGTGGTGGAATGGGTGCAAGTCCATCAGGGGGAGGATTGGATGCGGTGCATACACATATGACAAATACTTTGAATACTCCGATTGAAGTGCTGGAGAAATTTTATCCCATACGTATTAAACAATATGCCATCCGCAGAGGTTCAGGAGGCAAGGGCAAGTATGCCGGTGGTGATGGCCTGATTCGCGAATATGAATTTCTTGATACCTGTACTGTAACATTACTGACGGAACGACGTACTCATCCCCCTTGGGGATTATCCGGTGGCGAAAATGGCCATGTGGCAATAAATCTTTTTAATGGTCAATCCATCCCTGGCAAGACAGATTTCACAGCCCGGCGGGGCGATCAACTGACCATCATGACGGCGGGGGGCGGCGGTTGGGGTAAATAAATTGAAACGCGTTTTATGAAACATATCTCACCGTTTCAGTACCTAACGTTTACGCTCCACGAGACACCCGACCCTGCTACAATAGTCTATACCAACGAATTCGAACCAGTGAGGTACCCAAGATGGACGCGATGGAAAGAATTAAAAATACTATTGAAAAAAATCCGATTGTAATCTTCATGAAAGGAACACCGGAATTTCCGCAATGCGGTTTTTCCATGCGGACTGCAGAGGCATTGAAGGCATGCAATGTTGAATTTGCCTTTGTGGATGTACTGGCTGAACCTGAGGTACGCGCAAATCTGCCGGCCTATTCGCACTGGCCAACCTTTCCGCAAGTATTTATCGACGGTGAATTAATCGGCGGTTGCGATATCACACTGGAATTGTTTCAGAAAGGTGAACTACAAACGATGGCGCAGGAAGCGGTAAAGGAAAAGTAATTGATATTGGTGATTGGTGATGAAGTACAGGATGCACAAATGCCGCGAGCACAGGATGTGCAGGAGCGGCGGGTGATT
>JACQHV010000056.1 GCA_016198885.1 Gammaproteobacteria bacterium | reverse complement strand
TGTGGTTGCTGCCGAAGGTGTGCGCGGGATTTCCAGATCCATAATCATAGGTTGGACGAAGTTGAATATGTATGATCGGGCTGCCGGCAAGAGGACGAACACGACGGATGATCATGGCGGGGTAGAACATACGCCCGTATTGTCTGAAGCGTGGCGCAAAATCGGTGATTTCAACGGCACCGCCTGAACGATCGTACAGCGTTGTGACAAGAATGGCTGTGTTATGCAGGTAGCGATGTTCTGAACGCAGATAGTCCTGAATTTCAATGGCAAAAACACCTTTATCGACGCCTTTCGCATCCTCATTGAGTAAGGAACAGAACACGGGGTCACCATCAAAACGGGGGAAACAGCCCCATACAATCCTTCCCATGGAATCAACCAGGGCGCTGATATTGCAATTACCAATCAAACCGAGTTCGAGCTGACTCATAACATTTTCTTTCCCAGCCACTGTGCATACTGATCAAGCCATACCAGCACGCAAGAGACATTGGCTAACCGCCATCTGGCTACAGTAGAACCCTCACCCACTTTGATAGAATGGCCATCCAGTTGGTTGACGCAAGTAAATCCATCCTCATCGGTAACATCATCACCAATAAATACAGGAATCCTTCCGGAAAACGGTTGTTCCTCCATGAATTCAGCAATAACCACACCTTTATCTCTGCTTCTTGGCCGGATTTCCAGTACCATATTTCCAAGTACTAATACAAAATTATCGCCTAGATGGTGTATCGTATTCTTCACCAGGTTCTCGATTTCAGTCTTTCTATTTGGCACACGTCGGTAATGCAACGCCAATGTCAGACCTTTATCTTCCAAATATAAGCCGGTATGTTCATTTACTATCCTATTCAGACTTTCTCTGACGTCTGTTAAAGACAAGTTGTGTATATGATGACGGATGATTCGTCCATCAGCCAGGCGGCGTTCTGCGCCATGTTGCCCGGCAATGGGCAAGAGCAAGGGGGAAAATAGTCGATCCAGAAGTGCAATAGAACGACCACTTATCAATGCGACAGGAATTCGCCGCTTATCATGTAAAAGCATTAGAGTATCGATCAGGCCTGGCGTAAGTTTGACTTTATCCGGATGTTCGGTCAGATCAAGTAAGGTACCGTCAACGTCCAGGAATAAAGCCCAATCAGATCTGAAATCAGGTGTACTCTCGACCGTCATCACCCGCTTTATGCCTGATTGATTGTAGTAGCATCATATTCTGATCAACCGTTATTACACTGTGTTCTGGTAATACATTGGACTTCATGTCCTGGTGACACGTTTCAGATAGACGTGCAATCCACGAAGTGCAGGACAAGGTTCACAGATTAAGAAAGTGGGAATCGCGCGCAGATATGTGCGGAATCGACCCTTGCCAGTAAATCGTTCGCGGAACTGTGAATTCTTCAGTGACTGCACCATCTTGGGCAGGATGCCACCTGCCAGATAGACACCGCCCCGAGCTTCCATGATCAAAGCCAGGTTACCCGCTACAGTACCGAGCATAGCAAAAAAGGTTTCTAGAGTACGTAATGCCAGTGGATCGCTTGACCTGAGCGCTCGCTGTGAGATTTCTTCTGGCGTAACCTTGTCGAAACTCAATCCTTCCAGTTCTGTAATTACCCGATATAAGGCAACAAGTCCTGGTCCTGAGAGCACTCGTTCTGCTGATACATGACCATACCGTTCACGTAACCGTTTCACAATTCGCGCTTCCTCCTCAGTCACTGTGGCTAAAGTAGCATGGCCGCCTTCACTTGCAAGTGGACGCCATTCCTTGCCATCAGGTATAAGGACTGAAACACCCAAACCGGTGCCAGGGCCGAGAATACCAATCGGAAATCCTGGCAGTGGGACTCCGCCTTTGCCAATACGAACACGGCCTTTCCCTTTAATATGGGGGACTGCGAGTGCCACTGCTGTAAAGTCGTTAATTACATGTAACAAGTTTAACCCAAGATGCTTACGCAAGGTCTTTATGGAAAATTTCCACCTGCGATTTGTCATCTGTACCGTATCTCCCTGAATCGGACTCGCCACTGCGATGGCACCAATACGAGGATGGTGATCAAGGTCTATCTGCGAGAAATAAGTACTAAGCAGCGAAGCAAGATCAGCGAATTTCGCGTTGTCAAATATATGGATACAATTTGGTCCTGTTCTTAAATCATCGATGGCTATGCGAGTTTGCGTACCCCCGACATCTGCAAGCAGAAATCTGGATTGATTAACGTGTATCTTTTGATTCCTTATTCTGTTCACATTCGCTTTCCGGTTGTTTCCAGCTTCGCTTCCTGCTTAACATGAAAACCTGGCCTTGAAATCCATGTCGAGGTGTTCACTAAAATTTCTTGTTCACCAGAAAATACAGGTTTTCATTTTAATCTCTCCTGACCATCCATGGCGAAGCAGCTATGGCTTCGCTAAACCCCGGCCTCGACATCCGTGTAAAGTCGTTCGGCTTCAATTTTCGTTTTGATCTTTCCTGGCCATCCATGGCGAAGCAACTATGACTTCGCTAAACCCCGGCCTTGCCATCCACTGGCAAGTCGTTCGGCGGGACAAATGTTCACTGGACATTCGTCTTTTTCCGCCTGTTTCATGCTGCGCTGTCCTGCTCCGCATGAAACCCCGGCCTTGCC
>JACQHV010000063.1 GCA_016198885.1 Gammaproteobacteria bacterium | reverse complement strand
TCACCAATCACCAATCACCATTCACTGACTATTCATCTGTCACGCAGCCCTCTGATGCTGATTTTACGTTCTTGATGTATTTAAAGAGTGTGCCACGGTTGGCCTTATATGGGGGCATCTTCCATTTGGCCCGGCGTTTTTTCAGTTCTTCATCACCGAGTTCAACATTGATTAAATTTTTTGTGGCATCCAGTGTGATAATGTCACCCGTCCTGATCAAGGCAATCGGCCCGCCTTCCTGCGCCTCCGGTACGACATGACCAATGATGAAACCGTGCGAGCCGCCGGAAAAACGCCCATCAGTGATCATCGCAACATCAGCACCCAGTCCCGCACCCATGATGGCGGAAGTGGGGGTCAGCATTTCCGGCATGCCGGGCCCACCTTTGGGTCCTTCATAACGAATAACAATGACATCACCTTTTTTTATTTCTTTTTCTTCAAGTGCTTTAAGCATGTCTTCTTCCGAATCATAGACCTTGGCCGGACCGGTAAAGGTTTCACCTTCCTTGCCCGTGATCTTGGCAACAGCGCCACCGGGAGCGAGATTGCCTCTTAGAATACGGATATGTCCGGTCTTCTTGATGGGGTGCTGAAGTGAAGAGATGACCTTCTGATCTTTGCTCAAACCAGGCAGGCTGGAAAGATTTTCAGTAATGGTTTTGCCAGTGACTGTCAGACAATTACCATTGATCAGATCATTTTCCAGCAGATATTTCATTACTGCCGGCGTGCCGCCCGCCTTGTGCAGGTCTTCCATAACGTATTGTCCGCTTGGTTTCAGATCAGCGAGATATGGCGTGCGATCACTGACAGATTGAAAATCATCAATACTCAGGTGCACACCAACGGAACGCGCAATTGCAAGCAGATGCAGAACGGCGTTGGTTGATCCGCCGAGTATTGTGACCAGCACCATGGCATTTTCAAAGGCATCTCGTGTCATGATGTCGTGCGGTTTGATGTCATTCTCCAATAAATTTTTTATGGCATTACCCGCCATCAGACATTCATCAATCTTTCCGGGATCGACTGCAGGAGTGGATGAACTGTAGGGCAGGGTCATACCCATTGCTTCAATGGCGGAGGCCATGGTATTGGCAGTGTACATTCCGCCGCAGGCACCCGGACCGGGACAGGAATTCCTGACGATATCCAGTCTGGCTTCATCATCAATGCTTCCTGCAATGTATTCACCATAACTCTGAAATGCGGAGATGATGTCAACCTTTTTCCCGTCTTTGTATCCTGGCTTAATCGTACCACCATAGATCATCAGTGCCGGGCGGTTCAATCGGCCCATCGCCATAAGACAACCAGGCATGTTTTTGTCGCAGCCCGGGATGGAAATATTCGCGTCGTACCATTGCCCGCACATTACTGTCTCAATGGAATCAGCGATCAGATCGCGGGATTGCAGAGAGAAACTCATGCCGTCAGTGCCCATGGATATGCCATCACTGACACCAACAGTATTGAACCGCATACCCACCATACCGGCAGTTTCAACTCCCTGTTTAACTTTCTCGGCAAGTTGCAGAAGATGCATATTACAGGTGTTACCTTCAAACCAGACGCTGGCGATACCAACCTCTGGTTTATCCATGTCTTCACGGGTCAGGCCAGTGCCGTAAAGCATGGCTTGTGAGGCACCCTGGGATTTGGGTTGGGTGATTCGCGAACTGTAACGATTTAACCGCTTAGCCATCAGAGATATCCAAGAGTTTAGTCAAGTCTTCGAAAGGTGCGATAGAATACTAGAGATTAGCTGAGTTGTCAGTGTAACGCATTATTTTTCCAGTAATATAAGAACTTAAAATGATAAATTGCACTTCGGAATTATTCGAAAAATTTGCTAGATTGATTACCATTCCTTCGTTCAACAGCATCGATCCGCATCATGGTAAGGGCAATAAAGGGGCTGTTACATTTTATTGCATCCCCGGGTTACGGGGAGGGGGTCTTGTGCTGTCTTGTATTGAGGAGATAAAGGATGTCGGTTGATACCTCAGCCTTTGTTCATTGGTTCCGGTCTGCAGCACCTTATATTCATGCACATCGCGGCAAAACCTTTGTTTTGCATTTCGGTGGTGAATTGATAGAAAGTGCGATCTTTCCACACCTCATTCACGATATCGCTCTGCTTAACAGCCTGGGTATTCGGCTGGTTATCGTTTACGGTGCGAGGCCGCAAATTGAGGAAATGCTGGCGGAACGTGATATCAAGGCGCGTTTTGTGAGTGGATTACGAGTGACTGATGAATCAGCACTTGCCGTTGTCAAGCAGGCAGTGGGGGCAGTCAGGATACACATCGAGGCATTATTATCCATGGGACTGACTAATTCGCCGATGGCCGATGCAAGGATCAAGATATCTTCAGGAAACTTTATTACCGCAAAACCTATCGGTGTGATTAATGGTATGGACCTTGAATTTACCGGTACGGTACGCCGTATTAATGCCGATCTGATCAATCATAAACTTGATAATCACGAGATCGTGCTCGTACCTCCGCTGGGTTACTCGCCTACAGGCGAGGTATTCAATCTGGGTGCTGTTGAGGTCGCGACACAGATTGCAATCAGTTTGCAGTCAGACAAACTGCTCTTTCTCATGTCAGGCAATGGAATCAAAGACCAGGAGGACGATATGGTCCAACAGTTAACACAGGATGAAGCAGAGACGATACTGGCCGGAAAGAATTTGTCTGAAAATTCGCCCTTTTTGCAATTATCCCATGGACTTCGGGCCTGTCAGAAAGGAGTTAAACGGATTCATTTTATTGATCAGAACCGGGATGGTGGTCTGTTGCTTGAATTGTTCAGCCGTGATGGCATCGGGACAATGCTCAGTGCCATGCCTTTTGATCAGATTCGTCCTGCAACCATCGAAGATATCGGAGGGATAATTGAATTAATCCAGCCATTTGAGGAACAAGCCGTTCTTGTGCGTCGCTCACGTGAAAAGATGGAGATGGAAATTGCTGATTATACTGTACTAATCCGTGATGGCGCCGTCATCGGCTGTGCCGCTCTTTATACATTTCCAAAAGATTCTGCAGCAGAACTGGCTTGTTTTGTTATTCATCCGGATTATCAGAACGAGGGCAGGGGTAATGAATTATTCAACTGGGTTGAGAAAAAAGCCAGGAGTGCCGGTATCGAGCAACTTTTTTTACTGACAACGCAGGCAGAACATTGGTTTCTTGAACATGGATTTAATCAATCCAGTCTGGATGATCTTCCAGTCTCCCGTAAATTGCTCTATAACTATCAGAGGAATTCCAAAGTACTGATAAAACGATTCACATAGTTACAGATTATTAAGATGGATTTGAAACGATGGCTGAAAATAATGAAAGTCATGACATTGATGTCGAGACCAGATTAAATGCTATTTTGAATACAGCTGTCGATGCCATTATTTGTATCAACAGTCACGGGATCATTGATCTGTTTAATTCAGCTGCGGAAAAAATGTTCGGTTACACATCTGAAGAAGTTATTGGCAAGAAAATAAATTTATTAATGCCGGAACCTTATGCAGGTGAACATGATCAATATCTTGCGCGTTATGAGAGAACAGGCGAAAAAAGGATAATCGGTATCGGGAAGGAAATAATCGCCAAACACAAGAATGGAGAAGTATTTCCTATTGAACTTTCAATCAATGAAACCAGATTGAATGGACGACAGTTGTATACCGGTTTTGTACGTGACCTCAGACGGAAAAGCAGGGCGGAGCTTCAGGTTATTGAGTTTCAAAAATATCTGAAACAAATGGTTGAAGCCCGTACCAGCGAATTGACCGAGGCGAATAAAAAACTGGAGGAACTTGCCAGAATTGATGCATTAACCGGTATTGCAAATCGCCGTCATTTTGATGAGGTGTTAAAAAACGAAATTGGTCGCGCGTCCCGCAAGAATGCCCTGATTTCACTGATAATGTGTGATATCGATCACTTTAAACAATATAATGATTATTACGGTCATGTCAGTGGTGATAACTGTCTGAAAATGATTGCAATGTGCTTCAAGGAGAAATATTGGCGCTCAATAGATTTGCCAGCGCGTTATGGAGGTGAAGAGTTTGCGGTCATATTACCGGAAACGAACCTGAAAGGGGCAAAATCCGTGGCATCAAAACTTTATTATCGGGTGAATGATTTGCATATCCTGCATGCAAATTCAAAAACTTCAGACCACATAACTCTCAGTATAGGAATTGCATGTGTAAAACCGGTTAAAGGTTATACCAGTAAAGAATTGATTGAAGTTGCTGATAAGGCCCTGTACAGGGCCAAGGAGAATGGCAGAAACCGTATTGAATTTTATGACTTTACTTGTTGATTATTTTTTAACTGGTGCCTTCAATTTCTTCTGACAAAATTTCTATTGCAATTTCACCATTTGCTTCACTGACGATCACATGACCTCCATGTGCAAGTTTGCCAAACAATAATTGTTCGGCAAGGGATTTTTTGATCTTTTCCTGAATCAGACGTTCCATCGGTCGAGCGCCCATGATTTTGTCATAGCCATGCTGGGCCAGCCATTTGCGCGCAGATTCATCTACATCGATGAATACTTTCTTGTCATCAAGCTGCGCTTGAAGTTCTACAAGGAACTTGTCCACAACATTGTGAATGGTATCAGTGTCCAGGGTTTTAAACTGTATGATTGCATTAAGGCGATTGCGGAATTCCGGACTGAATATTTTTTTGACCACTTCCAGGGCATCACCACTGTGATCCTGCTGGGTAAAACCAACAGAGGCGCGGCTGATACGATCAGCTCCTGCATTGGTTGTCATAACGATGATGACATTACGGAAATCGGCTTTGCGGCCGTTTGTATCTGTCAGGGTACCGTGGTCCATGACCTGCAACATCAGGTTAAATACATCCGGATGGGCCTTCTCCATTTCATCAAGCAATAATACGGAATGTGGCTGCTTGTTAATGGCGTCAGTCAACAGTCCTCCCTGATCAAAACCAACATAACCTGGCGGAGCTCCGATCAGGCGGGACACTGTATGGCGTTCCATGTATTCCGACATGTC
>JACQHV010000067.1 GCA_016198885.1 Gammaproteobacteria bacterium | reverse complement strand
GGGGAGGGTTTGGGTGGGGGGGATGATTCATCAAACCATGTCGGTTTTCGCAGATACCAGTTTGCCGGGTTGTAACATTTCACAAATTCATCGAGGTCTTCGCGTTTAAGTGGATTCGTCTTCAGGGTGAAGTGCATGTTGGTGCGCAGATCATAAATCCATAATTTTTTGGTCCACGGAGTTTCTGAAGCTTCTTTTTTATCGAAGAAGATGACATTGGCTTTAACACCTTGTGCATAGAATAGTCCGGTCGGCAGACGTAACAAGGTATGCACATCGCAATCATGCAATAGTCTGCGGCGGATAGTTTCCCCTGCCCCGCCTTCGAATAAAACATTGTCCGGCACAACGATTGCAGCGCGGCCGTTGATATTCAGCAGAGTTTTGACGTGCTGCACAAAGTTAAGCTGTTTGTTGGAAGTGGTGGCCCAGAAATCATCACGTTCAACAATGTCGCGCTCTTTGCTGACTTTTCCTTCCTCACCTACGATAGTAGTGCTGCTTTTCTTGCCGAAAGGTGGATTGGTGAGCACCAGGTTAAATCGTTCTCCGGGATCAGCCGCCAGGGAATCAGATACGACTATCGGAATATCTTCTCCACCTATTCCATGCAGCATCATGTTCATGGCACACAGGCGTGCTGTACTTTGCACCAGTTCCCAACCCTTGAAGGTCTTTTCTTTTAATGTCTTTTTTTCTGCCTTGGTCAGATTAGGGTTGTGTCGCACCACATAATCATGAGAAGCAAGCAAGAAACCACCGGTGCCACAGGCAGGATCACAAATCGTTTCGCCAGGCATAGGCGCCACGGCATCGACAATCGCCTGGATTAACGGACGGGGTGTGAAATACTGCCCCGCTCCGGATTTGGTATCTTGCGCATTCTTTTCCAACAAACCTTCATAGGCATCGCCCTTCACATCAGCGCTCATCACCGACCAGTTTTCCTTGTCAATGAGATCGACAATCAAGCGCCGCAGCTTGGCCGGATCCTGAAATTTGTTTTGGGATTTACTAAAGATTAATCCCAGCAAACCTTTTTCATTTCCCAGAGTCTCCAGAACATGCCGGTAATGATCAAACAAATCATCACCGTCTTTCTTGAGCAGACTTTGCCAGTTGTATTTATCCGCTATCGGGCTTTTCTGGTTATAGGGTGCTTTGGTACGCTCATCGGCCATTTTAAGAAACAGCAAATACGTCAACTGCTCAACGTAATCACCATAACTCATGCCGTCGTCGCGCAGAACGTTGCAGTAATTCCAGAGCTTTTGTACGATGCTGGCAGGTGACATGATTTAATTTACATAGAAATTATTCTTAAATCACTCTTAATTATATTTAATGGCCGGTGACAACACTGTCCTTTCCCATAATTGATCAGCCAATTGTTCGCTAATCTTCATCTCGTCACAACTGATATGCCAGTGTTGCCGGATGGAATCCTCCATCCTCTCCGCCACCTCCCGTGCCTCATTATCACTCAATCCGAATCTGCCACACTCAGAGAATGCGTTGGTGAGTGTCGCGCGCTTGCCCTGTGTGCCCACATCCATGGCCTGACTGGCTTCCAGGGCAATGCGTGGTATCACGCAAAGATCATAGGCCGGTGTTAACCGCACAAAATGTCCATCCCAGAACATTGCATGATTGCGGGCATGATCGTCAGTATTACCGATCATGATGTTAAACAACATGCGGCGGAAAAGCTCGTGGCATTGTTCTACGGGAGTATCGGCAAACCGTCGCAGATAATCAGCCAGATCCTGATAACTAGCATAACGGGCTTCCATTTCATCCAGATCCAATGCTGTCAGCGACCTGAAGAAATGCCGTCGTTGTGTATGATCCGAATCACAATCAAAACGATTAATCAGCAAGACATCCCGGTTCGTCACTGATAGCAGCTTGCTATCAACCATCTCAATTCCAGCTGCCTGCGCCAGCTTCAGTCCCAATGCTTCGAGACGCACCACAGGATGTATATCGGAAGTAGAGCTGAACTTGGCAATTAATGGTTGACCGCCTTCATCTTCCATCAGCGCCTTGGGGCGCGCTCCACCGATACTGGTTCCGTGCAAAAGTGCAGCCTCAAGTTCCGGTGGCAATGGAACACCTTGCTCAACCGCTTCGGCAGCAGACATCAGTTGATCAAGACTGACAGATTGATATGGCTTTGACTGATAGGTATCTCCCGTTGTTTGAAAATGCAAGGCGCCCGTTCCCGGACCACCTGCCAACAGATAATCGATTTCGGTCAATTCCGTATCACCACGTTCAACAGCCATTTGCAACCGGTATATGAGAACACGCCGCCCCCAGGCGTCCGGCGCAGCATCCCGTAATACACCATGCAGGCCACGCCGGCTGGGTTGCTCTCCAGCACGCAGTGGTAAATCATGTGGTAACAATGGAATGGCCTCAGCCTGCTCACGGTAGGAACGGCCATAAACAAACCGGTGGACGGAATTTGTAGTTTTATCCTGTCTAACGACCCGTCCACATACAACCGGACTGGCCGCACCTGGCAACCATATCCAGACATAAGTCTCCTCATGGCCGGGTTTAAAAATCATCATCCAACTCCTGTAATCCCCGTGCACGCTTTTTCACGTTTGTAGCAGAAAGCAACTCCGCGCGCCGGACTGCATCCATCAAGTCCGGATCGGTAGGCAGATCAAGCAACCAGCAAACCGTCATTACGGTACCCCAGACAACGTTGGGGTTACCGCTTTCAATACGGTTGATAGTTGGCCGGGATGTTCCCGCCCGTTCCGCAAGCTCCGTTTGTGTGAAACCACGTTCCCTGCGGGTAGCGCTAATTAGCTTGCCCAGCGTTTTCAGGCGCTTTGCAACTCTTCTCGGGATATTGTATTTAACCATAATGTAATATATATGATTCACTAACACTTGTAGTGAATCATATATGATTCATTTATGCAAGCTATATACTGTGTTGGTAAGTAGAAATTTAAGTGCAGGCCACCCTTGAAAACTATATGGTAGTTACTACATCCTGAGCGCAGTAAATCGCCGAATCCATGAATTACTGCACATCAAATGTAGTCCAGGATTACATCTGCAGCTCCTACACCGGCTCGGCAAAATCAATCTGGTGGTCAGGGGATTGCAGGTAGGTAACTTTTGGAAAAATGTCATTTCGAGCGAAGCGAGAAATCTGAAGTTAAACATTTCAAATAACCACTGTTACAGAGCTTCCCTGGACCAGCAGGTTTTCCGGCGCATAAGGGTTCGGATCCCGCTGCATGCGTTCAAAGGCCTTTATGTGCAATTGCTCGAAACCGTTAGACTGCGCGCCAATTGTCTGGAGCAAGCTGGGCAAGAAACGGTAAATCCCGGTACAGGAATTATGCAGTTCACCAAACTCATCCGGCACAAGCTTCGCACGCCAGTTGGGATCAAGATAAAGTCCGCAGGCCTCGGCACGCGCCGCCATCCAGTACAGAGTAGTGTCAGAAAGTCCTCTGTCTTCATAACCGCCCCCCACATTACTATGCACACCGGTGAACCAGCGTTGCTCAATCACCTGCCCTTTCTTTGCGCCATTTTCCGTCTTTCCTAAGCAGGCTTTGCCAGTTGTATTTATCTGCTATCTGGCTTTTCTGGTTATAGGGCGCTTTGGTACGCTCATCAGTCATTTTCAGAAACAGCAAATACGTTAATTGTTCAACGTAATCACCATAACTCATGCCGTCATCACGCAGGATGTTGTAGTAGTTCCACAGTTTCTTGGTAATATCCGCCGGACTCACTTCATCACCTGTATTTTGTCTCTACATAAATACCAACACTTCCATAACATTGGTATCCATTCTTGTTTTTATGAGGTTTTAATGTTGCATCGTAAGACTTCTTGGTAAATCTTTTATCACATACACTACAACGAAATACATACTTTGGCCCATAACTTTGGCTTGTTTTAATACCTCTCTGTCTTGTTATTCTTGGTTTAGCAAATCTCGGGGGTGCGTAACTAGAAGATGTTCTCGTAGTTGGCGGAGCGTGTATCGATCCAACAGGTGTTAATTCAATTAGATACCTTGGATTAAATGAAGTCTTGGTCACTTCAGCTCCTTGTATGCGATCCACCCGATAGGATCGATCTTCGCTCGTATTATGTTTTACAGCGTACAAAAGCAGATTGCCATCTTTTGTGCGGCGTAGTGAGTAAGGTTCAATAAGACGCGTATTTCTCCGGCCATGCTGATCAACGTAGTCCAGATTAATGCACAGTCTGTTTGCGCCAGCAAAACGAATTATTTCAAGGGGTGTAGAACCATAACTGCTCCAGGATGCGGCCATGGAAGGCGGTTTCCAGGTGTCATCGATTTCGCCTTCACCTCTGGCAAGAATCCGGATTGCCGGTTTAGTGACTTTCTCAGCTATACCATGCAACCAATCAAAAACAGCCGGTAATTCCTGCCAGAATTGTTCGAATGATGGTAAGGCCGGTAACTGATGTCCAAGCATATTTCCCCATTCAGCTTCAAGTTCAATACGCTCAGGTTTGGTTTCAAGTATGTTCATTGTTGGAACTGGAATGCCCTTGAATGTGCATTTTTGTTCCAGTGTATTCAATACAACACCGCGATCCGGTCTTAATTCATCATGCCGATATAAATGAATCACATCATACAGATCGCGTGGACGTTCGCGTTCAGACAAAGCCCTGATTTTCTCTGCGAATACTTCATCGAAGCAATAACTCAGTATATGAATACCATTTTCCGGTTTATCCGAATAAGGATGGTGTACTTCACGCATTACCGGATCTAAAACAAGTAACTCATCATTAGTTAAATCCAGTTTGATGCGTGGGGCATCGCCTTGACGTTGCAAAGGACCACGAAAACCAACACGTCCCTCAACTGAGAGATTACCACGTGGATTATCATGGACATCAAATCGGATAGTATCCTGTGGTATTTCTATCCCAGTGTTGTCATATACCCATTCGGCTAATCGGGTAAACGAATCAATCAGGAATTGTTCATCGAGATGAGCAGGGTCGGTTAATGTAAAATCCAAATCTTCAGAAAAGCGATATGTCTCAAAATAACACTTCTTCAGACATGTACCACCTTTGAAGACCCAACTCTGTCCTAATTCAGGGTGTGCGGAAATCCCGGCCAGCATCCATCCAAGTGCATAATCTTTCTCAATGATATTCGGAGCTAATCCAAACTCCCGCGCAAGTTCCATGACTTCCTGTCTGTCAATCAAAGTATTACTCCTTTACCCATCCCTTTGGCGCCCACAAACGCCACCGCGTGATCAAATTTTCCGCGGGAAGTTGCGGATCAAGCTTCGCGTTTCCCAAGGTCAGTCGTTTACGGCATTGCATAAGTATTCCCGTTTCATCAGGCAACAACCGCTCTATTAAAAACCCCAGGCGTTTAAACACAGCGCCATTACCTAACTTATCAGCATAGTTCACAAGCAAATCCAGATTTTTCTTATCTGATTTTAAATAATTGGTAAACATGTCTACCGTTGAACGTATCCCTCCCCCCAATTGCGGATCGCTTAACATATCAAGCACCGTCCGCGCTGGATCAGATACATCGACTTTTATCTGTCCCCTCCACACCGGTTTTAAACCAAACATCGCCTTTTCTGAAACTGTCCGTATCAAAAAATCCGTTCCTTTAATCGATAGCTTTCGCTCTCTGGGGCGCTGGGTCGTCATTAACATGATTGTCCGGAAAATTTGTTCCGTCAGATCCCAGTATTCAGCAGCGCTCCAACCACCAATATAACAAGGGTTATAAAGGCAGGACGCAATTACCCATGCGTCTTCCAACGGAATATCTGTTGTCCTGGATTCCAGCGGTACAGGAACATAAAGCCCTCGGCGAACACGCGATAACCATCCTTTCCCCGCCCACCGCGATAGCATCTTGGCAACGTCATTACCCGGTATTTTGAGTAAGTCAGCAGCCTCGGCCACCGAAACCGTGCCCTTCGTTCCCCGTAAAATGGCGGAAAGCCGTTCCCGGTCTGCTTTTCCTAATCCTGCTGGTTTCATAGTATATCCAGTGCGTAGTAACTCAATTAATAAGTGAATTTATACATATAGAATATACTATTATTATTCTGATTACTATCTTATAAGCGTAGAAATTCACTGAATATATGAATTAGTACGCTTATAATATACTCAACTATCTATCAAAGGCCTTCGTGGGCACAGCACTACTCATAAATTTGGTTGATGATTTCCGAGACGATCTGAATTGTTCCCAAAACCTGATTGTGCAGGGTTTTACTACCATGGGCATAATGATTACGAATTGCAGGTAAGGTTTCTTGCAAGACTTTGATGTAATCCATATTGCGATCAACGCCCTGAATCTCAAATTCAGAATCATTAACAATCATCTCAGTCAATCCCTTATCTTCCATCTCCTTCATCATTTCGATTTCATGTCTGAATCTTGCTCTTCTTTGCGCTGATTCATGCCAAACCTGAAATCCCTCATTTTTTATATGCCCTTGTTTAATAGCATGCATAAGCAATTTTTTTAATCCTAGCCATTCAACATCTTTGCCTATATCTTTAAACTCATCTCTGTATCTCTCTTTCAGTGCCAGTTCCAGGCAAGTGAAAGCATGTAATTCTGCAACTGGATAAAAGCGATAAACAAACCAAGCATAGAGATATAAATTTTTAGAAGTCTCAAATTGAATGGCAACATCTTCTGGAACGGTCTTTTTTAGAATATAACGGGATATAGATTTATGATGATTCTCTAATCCATATTCTGAAAATAATTTATTCCGTGGATCTGATTCACAAATATTCTCCATGTTTTTTAGATAGTCAGAATAAAATGATTCTTTTTCATTATGTAACATAGATATATTTATCTCTTCCATTTATCAGGCCAACTCATTAATTCCATGGGGGCTATAAAACCATCGCCGCGCTTTTCTCCACGTATTTTCTCCTCTCTATGGACTGCAAGGGCCAGATAAATCAGACTTGCTCTTGCAAGTTTTAGCAAACGTAATGTTTTCGCTTCCAAATCACCTCTAGTTAAGGAATAGGCCAGAGAATCTCTGATAAAATCATGCTTTGGATAATCAGCTGACATCCAAGGCCAATCATGAACCTTAAGATATTTATGTTCGAGGTGATTACGCACTTTTTTTATAGCTTGGGCATCTGGCTCAACAGTATCTGCCAGCTCCGTACCCTCTTCCAATAAATCTTTACTTAACCAGAAAAGCCCCCGAAGAGGCCAATTTTCATAATCAATAAAGCGATCTCGTAGTGAATTTTTATCTGGTTTATCTTTATTCGAATACCAGACTGAGCGAAAGTTAATTGACCTCTCATGCATATCTAACTTCCAATATGCATTAATGAAAAATGCCAGCTTATCAAAAATAGAATAGGAGATTCGGAAAGCTACCTTTATCTTCTCAACAGCTAGTGAATAGGCTGGATAATCTAAAGTATCATAAAGTAATACATCACGATCAGCAAAATGTGCCCCTTTACTATGCAAACCTTCGTAATATATGTAACGTGCTGATATATATTCTTGTTTTAATTGATTATAGAATGCTATCAGAGTTGGTGGCTCACCTATCGCCACAACTAAATCTGGCAAAGTTAATATATCCTGTGCCGCTATCGTGTATGGACCAAGATCATTGAGTGGATTCAGAAATAACCGATGATCTAAACACCACAAACGATAAGATTTTTCATTTTTAGACCGTCCCAAACTATAGTTATCAAGGTTTAAAGAAGCATTAATTTTTTTGAGATCAATATGAGCAGCTATAAGCTCTGCTTCTTTGCTCATAGCCTCCTTTACTTTTTCATAATGAGGTGACTCAAAAAAGGTCTTTGGGCTTGTTGCAGATTGAAAATTATCGTAGGCAAATTTTAACATTACACCGGCATGACCTGGATCATATAAAGCGCGTGCATAATACGAAAGTCCGTATCCTAGATTACCTAAAGCCATACCAAAGACTGGGATAATTGCCAGCGCACGATTCCAGTATTCTACTGCTTCAACGCATCGTCCTAATGTATTTAATGCATTTCCAGCATTGGTTAATATCTGGCAGCGCCGAACCTTATCAAGACTGTCAAACTCTGTATAACGAATTGCCAATCTAAGATGATAAATCTGCTTTTCAAGCTCGGTCTGTTCCCATCCCCATGCGTTCTTTGAATTATTTCGTTTACAACAAAAACGGGCATGCCAAATATTAGCTCTAAATAAATTAAGAATAAGAGTAATATCTTCAGCCAGAGATCTGTTAGAAAATTCATCACAAAGTCTTTCAGCCAGTTCAAGCCCTTCAATATGCTCTATATCAACAGAGGCATCTATAAGCTTTCCTATATGTTTAATCGCAGATTCATCATCCAAATCTTCTAACGTTTTACGTTGTAAAAGATTTTGATACAACTTTTCTGTATTTTTTCTTGGCTTTTCCTTCATCAATTCATAATATGTTAACGGCACTTACATTATTATGATATTACT
>JACQHV010000055.1 GCA_016198885.1 Gammaproteobacteria bacterium | reverse complement strand
CATTTATACTGTCCCTTAAGTCGTACAGTGTGGAGGTAATTCTAATGAAATTTGCAACAATTATTTCAGTCCTTATTTTCACTATAGGAATTAACTTTGCCGTAATAATTCACCATGACAATGTAAGCAGGGAAATTGACAAAAGAAAATGGGCAGAACTTGAGTTAAAGTCTCCCGTTATAAAGCAACCCTATCAATTCCATTATGTGGGCCAAGGATGTCGCGCTCTGAATATTGCTGGATGAGTATAGTGACGTTGCCCTTGTCCTCGAGTGGTTGCATTTTTATGTGCAATAGGTCATCCATGACTACACCTGTTATTGCTTAATTATTGAACTATAATTACAGGATAAATTATTCACTAGGGGGAAACTCTAGGGGAATTGCCGTGAGGCTCAAAACACTTTTAGTAATATCCATTTTTTCCTTTATATTTTTACCATTGCATTCCTATTCGACTGACTTTTCACAAATACCAAGTGTGCAGGATATGTTTGACTATAATCGTGCACAAAGAGAATGCTTAAATGGTAATCAATACGCATGCACTGTTCTACAGTCATTTTCTGATAGTGGCAATCCATTGTGTAGTGGCAATCCATTGTGTAGTGGCAATACAATGCAGCCAAATTATGGTATTAGCAGGGATGTAAGGCCCACCTATCAAGATCAACCAACCTATCAAAGCCAACCTACATGTCCGGAGCATAAGCGCCAAAGAGTAGAAACCCAAAATTCTGTCCAATACTACGATGGATGTGGTCGTCTTGAGCGAACTGTCCCAAAAGTCGGAGGTAACCAAAATGGGCCGGATGTAAACACTCTGTTTGGTGGTAAGAGTGACTGCACGGTAGGCTGCTTATTTCCATAACAGGATGAGACTCTATTGGTCTAACTTAAGGGACTCCTGAACCGCTAGCATATTCCTTTCCTCATACCAGAAATAAGCATGTCTTCCTCGCGTGGTAGTCGATTGGTAGTCGACAGTAGTAGATGGTGTATAAAAAATATAAAAAAATAGAAATAAAACCAGGTAGCGCGATGAGGGTAGCTACTGCTTTAGCACACGATCCAGCGTTTAGGTTTTCGTTTCTGGCCGGGGCGTTAACAATCCTTTTTTTGTATACCATTGATTTATTTCATAACCTAACAACTCTTAGGTAAACGGCTGTGCATCCATACAACAAGACAACAAGGCCGTATGGGGCACTGTATCCCTACTGCTAAATCCCACTAACGACGTACATCCATTTACAATACAGAGGATGCCTGGTAGTAGTACCCCAAAAAATGTGGACAACAGATAACCCTTATGTTTTAGGTGGGCGTGTGCGCGGTTTTATCAGAGTTGTTATACTAATGCGTTGAATCCGTGTCAGGCTTTCGATCTTGCCCCATCGGAATACCAAGAAATCCCCGGACGATCCAACCGGTTGCCAACACGAATCCCCAGAAGAACGCAAGTCCCCCAATAAGTATCAGCCCATTTTCCTTAATTTTTCCCCAACGTTTTGACCACCAGTTTGACCACCATTGACTTTCGATCCAATCCTCGTCGGCTAGAGGAATCACAAACGCACCTACTTGAGCATCCTCAAAAGTGAAATAGATTGGATCATTTCTCCAAGATGAAGATGGATACCCAGAATCTTCAAACACAAATCTTGGTTGTGTTCTTGCAATTGGTTCATCAAGCACAAACCCTTCTGGAGGTGGAGGAATATCTTCCGCAATATTAAACGCCTCTGCGACAGTCTCAAATTCTGGATCGGTTGATGTCCATGATCTATTTTGCCTCGTAATACGATAGGCGTTAGCCACCGTTTCAAACTCAGGCGTTCCTTTTTTGTCTTTGTTAGCTACAATCCATTGTGCAAATTTTTCTGCGGTAGCTGCTATACACAGAGTTACCCAAACGTTGCGCCCATTTCTTGTGTAGACCTCCTTACTTTCTTTGAGGTTTTCATCACTACAGTCTTTATCTTCAAGACGAATTGGTACATCTCCCGGCTGCTTAATCAGGTACGTGACGCTGACGTTAGGTGTTGTTACCGTTAGTAGTACCCAACCCCATACACAAACCAATAACACTGTTACCAACTTCGCAATCCGGCGCGCACCTTCAAATATATTGATTTTCATGTTCTGGCCTCAATAGATGCTGTAAGTCTAGCACTGGATTGGGGGAGCGTGTGTATAGCCGTACAGCTAGAGGACTCCATTTGCCATACCCGGCCTGCCGACGATCCAACCCCTAGGCTCTGTCATGGGGGACTAGTGGGGGAGTAACTCGCAACAAATAGCAAAACACAACGAACACTGACAGCAATCACATTTTGCTAACACATTGATTACCTTGTTGTATAGAATTGTCATTTATGGCCGTTAATTTGATTCTTAATATTTGTAATCACCTGTTGGGGGTTCGATTCCCTCTCGGGGCTCCATTAGTGTAATACCATGGGAGAAATATCAGTTAAATTGACGGAAGAAACGGATGGCTAGAATAAAATGACAAATTCTGGAAAGCTGATTTTATTTATTACTCTACTTCTATCAGTATTGTCGCAACACGTCTCGGCCAATACTGAACTGAGAGAGGCTCAATCATTAATCGCACACGGTGATCTGCAGCAGGCCTTATCCATTACGGATGAATTTCTCGCCAAAGACAGCAAGAGTATTGAAGCCCGGTTTATTAAAGGATTAATTTTGACCAAAATGAATGATCTTGCCAAGGCCGAGCAGATATTTCTGGAGTTGACCAGGGAACATCCGGATTTACCTGAACCTTATAATAATCTCGCTGTTGTTTATGCTGCACAAGGACAGTATGAAAAGGCTGAAGAAGCCCTGCAGGAGGCCATTAATACTCACCCCAGTTACGCCACTGCCCATGAAAATATGGGGGATATCTATGCCAAGATGGCCAGTCAGGCCTATAATCAGGCATTGGAGCTCGATCAAAGTAATGAAACAGCGCGGGAAAAATTATCTCTAATCAGTGAATTATTTTCAGTGCCAACACCTGCGGAAAAGGTTGAGGTAGCAGAAAACAAGACCGCCGGGGAACCAGTGCAATCTGTAAGTGAAAACTTGGTCGCAACAGTTTCCGCACCGGAACCTGTCCCCGGCATAACACAGGATGGGGATCCACAGATAAAGGAAACCATCATAAAAACTGTCAATAACTGGGCAGATGCCTGGTCAAGGCAGGATGTGGATACCTATTTGTCTTATTATGCTGATGAATTTACACCGGCAGGCGATATATCCAGAGATACATGGGTGGAACAACGGCAGATACGTTTACGGACGCCAAAGTTTATCAAGGTTAGCGTCATACAGCCGACGGTATTAATGCATGGGAATGAACATGCACAGGTAAATATCATTCAACACTATCAGTCTGATGCATTTGATGACAGGGTCTTGAAGACCTTATTGATGCGCAAGCAGAATAATCGATGGTTAATTCTTCAAGAACAGATTAAATGATTTTATAATAGATAAAGTAAATATGCCTATGGGGAAGGTAAGAATAATATTGCTTTTGCTGGTGTTTTCTCCAGCATGGTTGTTTGCCCATGATCTGGTATCCCAGATAATTCCGGCAAATAATATTGATCATCACTATGAAACCATGCTGATCAATGCGTTGGAAAATATCAAGGATAATCAGCTTAATCTTGCCCTTGCCGATTTAAAACATCTCGTAAAAGTAAAACCGGATTTCAAACTGGCACAATTGATCTATGCTGACCTGTTGCTCGCACGCAGCCGGCCGATCAGGGATTTTGGTAATTATTCTGAACTGCATCATGAATATATCTCAGCGTTGAGAGATGAGGCCCGCGCACGCTGGCAACACCACCTTGCTCCCCCGGATGAAGACAAGATTCCAGAGTTTCTTGTGCAACTGAGTAATGAACAGGAATATGTTATTACAGTTGACTTGCATGCTTCCCGGCTTTATCTCTTCCAGAATCACAAGGGGATCCCGCGTCTAATAAGTGATTTTTATGTTTCAATTGGCAAGAACGGCATTGGTAAATATGAAGAAGGCGATCAGAAAACGCCAATTGGTGTTTACTTTGTAGAAGGATTTATCGATCCTGATCAATTGCCGGATTTTTATGGTGATGGTGCTTTTCCTATTGATTATCCGAATGTCTGGGATAAGCGTCAAAATCGCACCGGTTATGGGATCTGGCTGCATGGCACACCCGCCGATACATACAGCAGACCGCCACGAGACAGTGATGGATGTGTCATTCTCAGTAATCAGGATTTGAATACTTTGTCTCCCTATTTGCAGGCAGGGAAAACACCGGTACTGCTTGCGCAGGACATCAAATGGATTTCAGTTGAGGAATGGCAGGCCAGCCAGCGGGATTACATGCAATTTATAGAACAATGGCGTAGTGACTGGGAAAGCCGTGATGTTGAACTCTATTTACGTCACTATGCCAAGGATTATTCTGGTCTCGGCAAGGATTACAAGAGCTGGGTTGAATATAAACGTCATGTCACCCCCTCAAAAAGTTTTATCAGGGTTAATATTTCAGATACCAGTATGTTTTTATACCCAGGTGAACCAGGTGTACTGGTCGTAACATTTGATCAGGATTACCAGAGTGATAATGTTCACAGACGTTTTGTTAAACGACAGTATTGGCGGAGAGATCGGGATGGCAAGTGGAAAATTGTTTATGAGGGATCAGTTTCATAAGCATGTTCCGCAGTCTGGGTATTTGCAGGAAGATGCCTTATCAGCCAGTTTATGAGATCTTTCCAGATATCAGATATCTCGCCCGGTTTAGGCATAATACCTGAATAAGGTAATTCGACAGTTACAACTGAAATTTGTTTTTGTATCCCAGCGTAACGGCCCAGTGAGCCAGGGTAGGTCCCGAGAAGTCCCAGATATAATCGACCAAGTTTGTATGGCCCGTCCGGGGGGCCATCATAATCGACCACGCCGTGCGGGGCATGAATCGTTACGATAACATCAGGTTTGAAGCTTTCGATCTCTTTCACAAGCCACTGGGCTTCTGGTTCGCTTAGAGCGTTTTCTCCGGGATAGCGTCGTGGATTCCGATCTGTTTTTTCAGTCCAGTAACGTTCTGATTCCTCCTCCCAGTTTGACGTAGGGAAATTACGGTTGAGATCTACGCCATTGGCATTACCTCGCTGTGAATTTTCCTGTAACAAACCATCAGGATTGAGTAATGGCACAATATGCCAGTGAAACAGACCGGAATGGTGTTGATCGAGGATGTTCATCCATTTGAACACGATACTGACCGATGAATATTCATCTCCATGGATACCACCGAATAATAAGACCCGGCCAATGGGGGTGCGACGCTCTGGCAAGGGGGGATATTCCTTAATCAGAATTGGTGCATCTTTTACAGAACGTCCTCCGGTCAGTTCAAATTTCCGGTCCAGACATTCCTGATAATCTACGCTGGCAAGTTTGTCGGAGATCCTTTTGCATTCATGTTGAACCGGATCTTCAGCTGTTTCTGCAGCAAGATTACAGAGCATGAACACGCCTGCGATTAAAAGAAATGAGTTAAAACGCATTATTTAATTAAAATGATAATGTAGGAAAACCCCGGTAAATACTGTTGCTCCAAACCAGTTGCTGTTTAAAAAGGCCGTGAAGCAATGTTCAGGTATTCTATCTTTGATCAGGAATTGTTGATAGATCGAGAGCACGGCTGCAATGGCAATTCCCGCGTAATAATATTTCCCCAATTCCGAACTGTTTCCAACCATAACTAATGCAAACAGGACCAGCAACTGAATAACACCGATGATTACCCGGTCTGCATCTTCAAACAGGATAGCAGTGGATTTGATTCCCGCCTTGATATCATCTTCCCGATCCACCATCGCATACATCGTGTCATAGACTACTGCCCATAGTACAGTCGTAAACAACAGGAGCCAGGCGACCAGCGGCAGGGTATTGGTCTGAGCGGCAAATGCCATCGGTACTGCCCAACCAAAGGCCAGGCCCAGGAAAAACTGTGGCAGATAGGTATAGCGCTTCATGAAGGGATAGATAATGGCCAGAACAACGGCCACAACTGACAGCTTCAGGGTAAGCGGGTTGAGATTCAGGACCAATATAAGTGAACTGAAAATCAATATGGCAACAACCACCATGGCTTCCTGTGGCATGATCTTACCGGCGGCGATGGGCCGGTTCTGGGTACGTGCAACATGGATGTCAAGATTGCGGTCTGCAAGATCGTTAATGACACATCCCGCTGATCGCATCAGGACGACTCCCAGTATAAAGATATACAATATTTGCAGATCAGGGACACCTTCCGCAGCAATCCATAACGCCCACAAAGTGGGCCAGAGCAGGAGGAAGATGCCGATTGGTTTATTCAGACGTGTAAGTTGAATATATTGATACAATCGATCCTTTACAGGCGGCCACTTTTCCCTGATAGTTTTCAGACTGTCGCGTACTAATCGTATTATCTGATTGACTATCCACCCACAGAGTTTTGCAAATATGCACCATAATGCCCAAATGGTTTTCAAGCAGCTTTGTATGAAGCGTATTACCTGATTGGCTATCCACCTGCAGAATTTTATGAATTTGTACCAGAGTATCTTGATGAGGATCAGGCAACCCTGCAATAAACGTTTTATCTGAACCGCGATCCATTGAAAGAGTTTTACTGAGACTCGCCAGAGTGTCTTGCTACAGGTTTGAGAGTTCTGTTTTATCTGTTTGGCGATTCGCCAACAGAATTGTATGAATATGGGCCATTTTATTCTGATATAGTGTGCGCAATTCTGCGAATAGTGTTTTATCTGAGCAATAATCTGTGAACAGAGTATTATGTATTCACGCCGTTTTTGCCTGAGATAATTCAGGATGACTGGCCAATATTTTTTTACCATGCTGATAATCTGCCCATAAATTTTGACAGATGAATTCCATATCGCCTTGAGATATACAGAGGTGAATTGTCTGCATTTCCTTGCGATATAAATGACCTGTTTTATATATTTATGCATGTGATGACATCAGGCAGGAAAATTTCAACGATCAATAGCGGTTTATCTTTAATATAAAAGACAGAGCGCCTCCCCCATAGTGCTTTTCTGAAGTCGGGGTTGGTATTACTGGCGAATTGGAACAATTTGTCAGCAGGGAAAATTTTCGCGATTTCCATCTGACCGCGAAATGTTTTTTGTTCCGAGAATAGATACAAACCCAGTGATCGTTGTCCCCAGTAAGCCAGTCTGCGTTGTGCCCCCCGCAAGGTCCTGGCTGGTATGATACTCCTCCCATACACCCATGGCTTGTCATTACATTTGAAATAAATTTCCCGGATCAGAGCATATTCTCCTGTGCGCAAGTTAAGCACATTTACCTCATCATGCAGTGGTCTGCGCCATGATTGACTTTTCAGATCCAAACTGAACTTACCTTCACAATATTTTTCAAGATGACGTGTCAGTGAACCGGTATCAAGTAAACAATCACGCAACTGTTTTGGTATGGAATTCAGATTAATCTGTTTAATTGCTTGCCATCGTATGCTCAAAATTATTATACCTTGCCGTAATCTATATCTTTCCCATGCCATCTGTCGATCAGTGGTTGAATACAATCAGGGTATTGATTGATCAGGATGTTGGCCGCAATGTGAATATCCGGCAACAATTTCACATCACGTAAGAGATCAGCGATGCGTAATTCAGGCAAGCCGGATTGCCGGGTTCCCAGTAATTCGCCGGGTCCCCGCAATTCCAGATCTTTCTGCGCAATCTCAAAACCATTGTTTGTGTTGCGCATAGTCTCCAGTCTTGTTCGGGCCATCTCAGTCAAGGGTGACTGGTATAGCAGGACACAATCACTTTTCATGCTGCCTCGTCCAACACGGCCACGGAGCTGATGCATTTGAAACAGACCAAGACGTTCCGCATTCTCAATGATCATCAGACTGGCATTCGGCACATCAACACCTACCTCAATGACGGTAGTGGCAACGAGGAGTTGTAATTCACCGGATTTAAAAGCGGCCATGATGGACTCCTTGTCAGCGCCCTTCATGCGCCCATGAATCAGACCTACCTTTATAGTGGGTAATTTATCCTTCAAATACTGACAGGTATCAATGGCGGCCTCACATTGCAGTACCTCGGATTCCTCGATCAGTGTACAGACCCAGTACACCTGCCTGCCTTCATTGCAGGCCTGTTTTATTCTGGTGATGATATCGTCACGTTTGCTGGTCGGGATCACCGCCGTATTTACCGGCTGGCGGCCCGGTGGCAATTCATCAATGATGGATATGTCAAGATCGGCATATGCGGTCATTGCCAGTGTGCGCGGGATGGGCGTGGCCGTCATGATTAACTGATGTGGAAAGATATATGTATGCTGACCCTTGTCCAGCAAGGCAAGGCGTTGATGTACACCGAAGCGATGTTGTTCGTCGATGATGATTAAACGCAACTGTGCAAATACTACACCCTGCTGGAAGAGTGCATGTGTCCCGACAGCAATGCAGGGAGTTTGACTTGCCAGTATAGAAAGTCCTCTGTTACGTTCAGACTTGTTTGATTTACCGGTAAAAAGAATTATCGGAACAGCAAGCGCCTTAAGCCAACCATGAAAGGTACTGTAGTGTTGATCTGCGAGTAATTCTGTCGGCGCCATAATGGCGACTTGGTAACCGGATTCAATTGCCTGCAAGGCAGCCAGCGCAGCCACGACGGTCTTACCTGATCCCACATCGCCCTGTAACAATCTGAGCATGGGGGTCCCAATCTTCAGATCCATGCGAATTTCATTGGCAGCCCTTTGCTGGGCTGTCGTCAGGGTGAAAGGTAATTGCCGCAGAAAGGTCATCGTCAAATTTCCATGACGGGTAAGGGCTGTCGCTTCATGGCTTCGCAAATGTTGCCGCAGACGGCGCAGACTTAAATATTGAGCAAGTAATTCCTCAAAGGCCAGGCGTTGTTGTGCGGGATGAATTCCTTCCATCAAATTCCGTGTTGCCGCATCCGGAGGTGGGTGGTGGACATAAACTATCGCCGTACTTAATTCAGGCAGATTAAACTTTTTCAATATTTTATCCGGTAATAATTCGGGTAGATCATTATTGTGTCGCTTCAATGCTGTTAATGCCTGTGCAGTAAGTTTACGCAACCTGTTTTGCTGCAATCCATCAGTCGTTGGATAAATTGGCGTGAGATGTTCATCAACAGGTAAAAGTTGATCGTCAGCAATCAACTGATATTCGGGGTGAATCATTTCCAGTGTCTGCGTTCCATGTCGTACCTGTCCATAACAGCGAATTCGTGTGTATCGTTGCAGGCGGTCCTGTTGAGATTTTGAAAAATGGAAAAATCGCAGGGTCAATGCCCCTGTACCATCACTGATCCTGCATAATAATGATCGCCGTCTGCCAAATTTGATTTGTGTTAATTCTACGGTTCCCTGTACTAATGCACTTTCCCCCGCCTGCAGTGACCCGATAGGGATGATACGTGTGCGGTCTATATAGCGTAATGGCAGGTGAAATAACAGATCCTGGACTGTATAAATCCCAAGTCGATTCAGTTTTTCTTCAACCCGGGCGCCAACACCATGCAAAACAGCGACAGATGCACCCAGAGAATGGGGGTATGTGCTGTTCAAAGCTGTTCCAATGTGTAGACTGTTGTACTTATGATTCGATTACCATGATGGCATCCATCTCGATCATGGCTCCTTTTGGTAATGATGCTACACCAACAGCCGCACGGGCCGGATAGGGTTCACTGAAGTAATTTGCCATGATTTCGTTGACCAGTGGAAAGTGAATTAAATCGGTCAGATAAACATTCAGTTTTGCAATATCTGCAAGTGAACCACCGGCCGCCTTTGCAACAGCACTGAGATTATCAAATACTCTGCTAATCTGGGCTCGCATATCCCCATCGACGAGTTTCATGCTGTCAGGCATCAAGGGGATCTGGCCGGAAAGATAAACGGTATGACCTGTTTTCACTGCCTGGGAATAGGTGCCGATGGCCTGTGGCGCATCTTTTGTGCTGATTATTTTACGACCCATGAATGAACTCCTATAAATGAAATGAGGGGCAGGAAACTATCTTAATTCATGTTGCCGATAAGGTGTAGTTCACCTCGAAACCCTGTTTAGACAGAGATTCCTGCGGTATAAGGATTCTGTGCACTTTACGTGGCGACGTTTTATCCGCGAGGAATGCCCTGGACTTACAGGCGCAACACGATAGTGCGGACTGCAAATACTGCTCTATCTGAATCGAATGAGGGATTTAGAAAAGAAGAGTAGTGCTACAGAGACTTGGCGCCAATGGACCCTGGGAGGGAAAACCGCAAATTGTATTTTCGATTTTCGTGTCTGAAAAAGGTCATGTTTGATTTTTTTCAGAGTTTAACCAGGATTATCGTCTGCTTATTTGCGAGACGTGTTTAATACCTCTGATACGTCGCATGACATGGGCAAGGTGCTGGCGATTACGCACTTCAATCACAAATTCCAGCGTAGTATAGCGGTCATCCTTGTCCTTGATATCCACATTCAGGATATTGGCCTCCTGATCGGCGATCGCAGAGGCCACGGTCGCGAGCACACCGCGCTGGTTGGTTGCATTCATGCGTATATATGTCGGGAAATCCCGATTGATATTATTTTCCCATTCCACGTTAATCCATTTTTCCGGTTGGTTCCTGAATTCAGCAATGTTTTTACATGATTGCTGATGAATCACAATCCCGCGTCCTGCAGAGGCGAAACCAATAATGGGATCACCTGGTATGGGATAACAGCATTTTGGAAAATTTACTACCATCCCCTCCGTGCCTTTTATAACGAACGGTATAGCCGGTTCAATATAATTTTTTCCATTACCCGCATCCTTTTTGTCACTTGCCATGAGTTTGCGGGCGATTAAGGGTGCCATGCGGTTTCCGAGACCAATCTCGCGAAATAATTCATTTTCATCGTTTAATTTGTACTCCATCAATACCTTTTGCAATTGTATCTGGTCCAGTTCATCGTAACGTACCTTTAATAATTCCAGTTGTCTGTTGAACAAACGTTTCCCCAGGGCCATGGCCTCATCCTGCTGTAGATTTTTCAGATAATGACGGATGTGTGATCGTGCCTTGGCAGTGACAACAAAATTCAGCCAGGCAGGGTTGGGATACGCTCCCGGTGATTTGATAATCTCAACGGTTGTTCCGGTGATAAGTTGCGTACTTAATGGGGCCAGACGGCGATTGATCCTGACACCGGTGCAGGTATTTCCCAGAGCGGTGTGAATGGCATAGGCAAAATCAACGGCTGTTGCGCCACGTGGAAGCTCGATAATTTTACCCTTGGGCGTGAAGGTATATACGGCGTCCGGAAACAGATCAACTTTTACATTTTCCAGAAACTCCTGGGGGTTACCTGCCGTTTGCTGCATATCAATAATACTGCGTAGCCATTCGCGTGCGCGTTTATGGGCCCCAGTACGATCATCGACCCCACCGGATTTATATAACCAGTGGGCAGCAATGCCGGTTTCAGCGACGTCATTCATTTCCTGTGTTCGAATCTGTACCTCGATGGGTACGCCAAAAGGCCCAAACAGGACTGTATGCAGGGATTGATATCCGTTTGATTTGGGTATCGCTATGTAATCCTTGAATTTACCCGGCACGGGTTTATAAAGATTGTGTACCGTGCCTACCACGCGGTAACAGATATTTACTGTATCGACAATAATGCGAAAGGCATAAACGTCATAAACTTCATTGAAGGAGAGACCGTTATTTCGCATCTTCTGGTAAATACCATATAAGTGCTTTTCGCGACCGATTATCTGGGCGGGAATTTTTTCCTGACGCAGTCTGCGCCGCAGGGCATTGCGGATTTTATCGATGATCTCCTTGCGATGACCGCGCGCCTTGATGACCTGTTCAGTCATAATGCGATGGCGCATGGGATAGAGGGAAGAGAAACCAAGTTCTTCAAGTTCAAGCCGGATACTGTTTAGTCCGAGACGTTGTGCGATAGGTACGTATATTTCCAGTGTCTCACGCGCAATACGCCGTCGCTTGTCGGGTCGAAACACATCCACTGTGCGCATATTGTGTAACCGGTCTGCGAGTTTCACCAGAATGACCCTGATGTCATTACTCATGGCCATCAGCATCTTGCGGAAATTTTGCGCCTGTGCATCGGCAAAACTGTCGAATGTGATTTGAGTCAACTTGCTGACGCCATCCACCAGTTCCGCAACACTTTTGCCGAATTTCCTGCTTATCTCCTGCTTTGCAGTTGCAGTATCTTCAATGACATCATGCAGAAGCGCCGCAATCAATGTCTGGTGATCCATGTGCATTTCAGCAAGGATGTAGGCCACTTCCAGGGGGTGATAAATATAAGGTTCACCACTCACACGACGTTGGCCCTCATGTGCCCGTGCGCCGAAGGAGTAAGCCTGCCTTATCTTCTCAACCTGGTAAGGTGTCAGATAAGAACTGACCTGCTTGATAAGATCATTTATCTGATGCATGGTTATTGCGATCTTAATGCGATGACAAGTTTCAAATTGGCGGGGTAAATGTTACAAGCTTGCGTCTGGAATGACGCAATATTGATGCAGTCGTCACCCCGCCATGTGTTAACGGGGCGATTGCAGTTATTTTAGTACGGGAAATCCGATATCGCCTGCCTCGTCGAATTCATCCCGTGGATTGCTTTTGCCGATTTCATCTATATTTTGCTGGGTAATCAGGCCTTCAGCAATTTCCCGCAATGCTATGACAGTTGGCTTGTCCTTGTTTTCTTCAATCAAGGGTTCGGCTCCAAAGATGATTTGTCTGGCACGTTTAGTCGCCAGTATCACCAGGTTATAGCGGTTGTCTACATTTTCCAGGCAATCTTCAATAGTTAATCTGGCCATTTATTTACCTCATCTCAATTATCATCGGGAAATATCCTGTATCATCTCACATGAATTCAAGTCTGAACAAGATGCTGAAAACTCTGGTTTTCCAGTGTGTGTTGTGTGCTTGGTATATAGTTTAATAAATATCACTGCCAACTGTCATCAGGCGTTCTGCGAAATCCCGGTTATCAGGGCCGGAATAAGGTACTCCCTGGTGAATAGCTTCAATAATTGACTTGAGTTCCTTCAGGGCAGTTTGAATGTCGTCGTTAACCACCAGATAGTCGTATTCCCTGTAATGTGATAATTCAGTCAGCGCATCCTGTGTACGCCGTTTGATGGTTGAAGCAAGGTCTTCTTTCCGGTCCCGCAGGCGCTGATCAAGGGTCATAATTGAGGGCGGCAGAATAAAAATGCTCTTGCACCCTGGTTTGTGCCGGCGCACATCCTGCGCTCCCTGCCAGTCGATTTCCAGCATGACATCGTTTTCTGACTTTAGTTTGTCTTCAACCCAGGCGCGCGGGGTGCCATAACGGTTATCGAAGACTGTTGCATATTCAAGGAATTGATCCTGTTCGACCATGTAATCGAAGGTTGCATTATTGACGAAGTAATAGTCCACTCCATCCTGTTCTGCGGGCCGTTTGGGACGTGTGGTGCAGGAGATTGAGATCAAAAGATTCGGAAGTTGATAAGACAGGGCGCGAACCAGGGTGGTCTTGCCAGCGCCTGACGGGGCCGAAATGATAAACAATGTCCCTGGTTTTCCTTGTATAGAATTGTTTTTCGTTGTATTCATTGTCTTATTCAATATTTTGTATTTGTTCGCGCATCTGTTCAATAAGCACCTTGAGTTCCACCGAGGCGTTGCTGCAGTAATAATGTGCGGCTTTGGACCCAAGCGTGTTGGTTTCGCGGTTCATTTCCTGCATGAGAAAGTCCAGACGGCGCCCAACCGGCTCGGTATTTTTCAGAACGCGTCTGACTTCATTGATATGCGCATCCAACCTGTCAAGTTCTTCAGTTATGTCAAATTTTTGCGCGAGCAACAAAAGTTCCTGCCCCAAACGTTCATGCTCGAGTTCAATAGTCAGTTCTTTTGCACGGCTTAACAGCCGATCACGCAAGCCATCCATAATCTCAGGTAGCTTCTCTCTTACACCGATAATAATATTAGCAGTTGTATCACAACGTTCCAGGATCATCGCCTGCAATTTTTTCCCTTCGCGCCTGCGTGTCTCCATGACAAGATCAATGGTGCGATCAAGTTGCTGTAACAATGGGCCACCGATGATCTCGGGGTCAGGGGTTTCACGTTTTATAACACCCGGCCAGCGCAGAACCTCTAACGGATTGATAGTGCCAAGCTCAGGTATGGCAGACGATATGGTATCTGCTGTTTTAAGAATTGCCTCGACCAGATCGGTATTAATCTGCAAATTACTTCCGGTTGAGTCACCGGGGTCAAAACGCAGGTTACAGTCAATCTTGCCGCGTTTGATCTGGCTGAGAATATGCTCGCGTACGGTGGCCTCAAGCATGCGGAGATCATCGGGTAAACGGATACTGACATCGAGATAACGATGATTAACAGATCGGATCTCCCAGATTACATGACCGAGATCACCGGTTTCTTCGATTCGCCCAAAGGCCGTCATGCTGGCGATCATGTTAGTATCCTCTTGTTATTATATTGTTTCGTGAAAACGACATCCGTAATTAAGCACTGATTCTAGCGCGCCGTTATTACAAGGCAAAGACCGTGCATAGTCAGTTTGTCTGTATAATCGGCCCCTTTGACGAGGGAGAAGAACATGCGTCCAAGTGGAAGAGCACCTGATCAACTGCGGGAAGTCAGATTAATTCGACATTATACGTGTCATGCGGAAGGTTCCGTATTGGTCGAATTCGGCATGACCCGGGTTATCTGCAATGCCAGTGTGGAAGAGGGTGTACCCCCATTTCTTAAGGGCAAGGAACAGGGATGGCTGACAGCCGAATATGGCATGTTGCCCCGATCGACGGGTCAGCGAATGCGACGCGAAGCTGCACACAAGCAGGGCGGACGCACCATGGAGATCCAGCGCCTGATCGGACGCGCCTTGCGTGCCGTGGTGGATATGACTTTACTGGGCGAACGGACGATTGTGATCGATTGTGATGTAATCCAGGCGGATGGTGGTACACGTACTGCTTCCATCACTGGAGGGTATGTCGCATTGATGGATGCCATCCGAACCTTGCAGGAGCGAGGTAAGCTTTCAGTTAATCCGATCCAGGCCAAGGTCGCTTCGATCTCGGTCGGCATCTATAACGGCATACCCATCCTTGATCTCGATTATGCCGAAGACTCCAAGGCAGAAACCGACATGAATGTTGTTATGAACAATGGAGGTAAATTTATCGAAGTGCAGGGCACTGCAGAAGGTCATCCATTCAGCAACGATGAATTGATCAGCATGCTGAATCTGGCGCGCCAGGGTATAAACCGGTTATTTGATTATCAGCAAATTGCCCTGGAGGAGTAATTTGGGAAAGATAAAGCGGGTCGTACTGGCCAGCAATAACCCCGGCAAGCTGCGCGAGATCAGTGAGATGCTTGTTGGACTTCACCTTGAATTACTCTCACAGTCAGAATTCAAGGTACCGGGAATTCAGGAAACCGGTGCGACGTTTGTTGAAAATGCCATCCTGAAGGCACGCAATGCCGCAAGGCATACCGGTTTACCGGCAATTGGTGATGATTCAGGGATTGAGGTCGATGCCCTGAACGGTGAGCCTGGTATTTATTCTTCGCGTTATGCCGGGGAAGGCGCAAGTGATGAGGCCAATCTCATCAAACTCGTAGAGGTAGTCAGACAAATTCCGGAAGATAAACGCATCACCCGTTTCATCTGTTTAATGGTTTACCTGCGTCATCCTACTGATCCGTCACCCATCATTGCAGAGGGAATATGGGAAGGGATTGCGGTAACTGAGCCCAAAGGCAAAAACGGTTTTGGTTATGATCCCATGTTTTTTGTTCCCGGCTACAATTGTACATCGGCTGAATTACCTCCGGAGATAAAAAACCAAATCAGTCACCGTGCGCAAGCGCTGAAAAAATTAATCGCGCAATTAAATACAGCTTATACTTGTGCTAAATAATAATTTGTAACAATTAACATCAGAAACAATTCTCAATCACCACCTTATTCAGCGGCAATTGTCCCGGACGTGGACGCGCCTCCTGCACTGCCTTGCCAACCACAACAAACATGGCAATCACATGATCTTCCGGCAGGTTGATTAAGCTGGCCACCTGCTCGAAATCAAAACCATCCATGGGGCAGGAGTCATACCCCATGGCTTTTGCCGTCAGCATTAATGTCTGCGCCGCAATGCCACAGGAACGCATGGCCTCGTCTCTCTGTACCTGATCCTTGCCTGCGTAGTAATCCTTGATCGCGGGTAAAATGAAATCCTGCACTTCCTGTGGTGCATACTGCCAGTATCTCTGTGGCGATTTTTCCCATGCCTTGAGATCGGCGCAGAGGATAACCAGCAATGAGGCATCCGTGACTTGGGCCTGGCCCCATGCAGCCTGCCTGATTTTTCTCCTGAGTGCCCGATCCTTAACGACGACAAAGCGCCAGTTCTGCAGGTTGAACGCCGTCGGTGCGAGTGTCACTGAGTTCAATAATTTCTCAATCTCCATATCGCTCATCGCATGGTCCGGATCAAAATGTTTCACTGCCCGCCGGTTTTTTATTGCTTCAAATGTATCCATAATGATTGCCTCAAAATACGTTGTTATTACGATAGCAAAAAACTGTTCATGTCAGGCGCCGTAACCACCATCAACGTAGTACTGTGACCCTGTCACATAACTCGCCTTGTCCGAAGCCAGATAACTGACCACACCCGCTACTTCCTCCGCACTGCCGAAGCGTTTCAATGGGACAGTCTGGCTGATGGCATTGGCCATGTGGTCTATCTCTTCCTTGGTCATGCCCATCTTGTCGAATATTGGAGTTTCGATGGGTCCCGGACTGACCGCATTGACGCGAATACCGTACGGTGCCAGCTCTTTGGCGAGAACCTTGGTTAATGTATTGATAGCACCCTTGGTGGAGGAATAAATAGAAATACCCGGCAACGGCTTGTCGCCGGCCACGGAAGAGATATTAACGATATTTCCCTTGCTCGCTTTTAACAACGGGATGGCATTGACAGTAATATCTACCAGGCCACGCACATTGGTATTGTAAATCGTATCGAAATGTTCAAGTGTCACCTGCTCGAAGGGTAACGATGGCGCGATCCCGGCATTATTGATCAGTATATCCAGACGTCCATGTGTATCCTTCACGTTCTTTATGGCCTTCTGGACATCGGTAGGTTTGGAGACGTCGGCCACGATATAACTGATATTTTTATGTTGTGTTGCCGATTGTTTCAGGGTTTTTTCCGTGCGCCCGGTGATGACAACATGAAAACCATCAATGGCAAGTTGTTTTGTAATAGCGGCACCAATTCCGGTGCTGCCCCCTGTGACTAATGCTACTTTTTTATTCATGTGTTCTCTCCTGATTATCTAAAATGAAAAAAATTCAATGTTTCCCGGTTGTATCACGCAAACTCTCGATATGCTGTTTAAGTCCCTGCAGGGACGTGCGTAATACATCCACACTCTTGGCATTCTTGGCCAGGCTGCTGGCGCCTTCGATCGCGGCAACGATGAAATAAGCCGTGGCATCAGCTGACAAGCTGGGTTTCACGATGCCTTTTTTCTGACCTTCCCTCAGACCCTCCGTAATCGCATTCCGCCACTGATCAAAAATCGAATTGATACGCTCACGAAAACCTTCATCAATCGGTGACATTTCCTGGGCAAGGTTATTGATCGGGCAACCCAGGCAAATCGTTGCGCAATTATGATGACCTATGCTCTGATCGATCAGTGCCAGCAGAGTATCGATGATGTTCTCGCAACCCTGTAATGGTTTAACCCATTTTTCAACCATGTTTGGCCGGATGATCTCTTCCACCACCGCATACCCCATATCCAGTTTGGAAGGAAAATGGTGGTAAAGCGCACCCTTGGTAACATGAGTTTCATCCAGAATGTTATTCAGGCTGGCTGCCTGAAAACCATGCTGATTGATCTCTTGAAAGGCCGCTTCCAGCAGCGCCAGCCGTGTCTGATCCGGGTTTCGGGTTACCATAATGGCTTACTCGTTAACATACCAACCAGTATGTATGTAAAAATACCGTATGTCAACTAGGTGCCTGAAAACTTGATAAGTGTTTGAATTATAACAGTTCTCTATTGTCTCATCCCTGAGACAAGAGAGAAATGACAAGACTGCATATTTTCGATATTCCATTACTTTAGGGGAACTATATACTCTCGCAGCAAGATGACACCCGTATTAATGTTTCATGAAAATGTACCTCTCTCACTCTATATTCACCTCCCCTGGTGCGTAAAAAAATGCCCCTATTGTGATTTCAATTCACATGAAGTGGGCCGAAATACCATTCGCGAACGGGAATATGTCGATGCCCTGATACGTGACCTTGAATTTGAACTGCCGCGCATCTGGGGACGCAGGATCATCAGTATCTTTATTGGCGGCGGTACACCGAGTTTATTTTCAGCAGAGGTACTGGAAAAATTATTGTCTGCGTTACACGCGCGCCTGAATTTTCATCCGGAGATTGAGATCACGCTGGAGGCAAATCCGGGCACTGCCGAAGCGGAAAAATTCAGGGACTATCGCAAACTGGGCATTAATCGTCTGTCCCTTGGTGTACAAAGTTTCAATGATGAAAAACTGAAATGTCTTGGCAGGATTCATGACAGTGATGAGGCAAAAGCTGCGATCAAGATGGCGCAAGCCGCCGGTTTTGAAAATATCAACATCGACATCATGTTTGGTTTGCCAAACCAAAAGATTGACGAAGCACTCAGCGATTTACAACTAACCATTGACCATGGACCAAACCATATCAGCTGGTATCAGCTCACCATTGAACCCAATACGGTTTTTTACTCAAGACCGCCAAAACTGCCTGATGACGATAATCTCTGGGAAATGCAACTGCAAGGACAACAGTTATTGGCTGAATATGGATTCAGGCAATATGAAGTATCAGCCTGGGCAACAGACGGATATCAATGCATCCATAATCTCAACTACTGGCGGTTCGGGGATTACCTTGGTATAGGTGCGGGAGCACATGGCAAGATCACAGATGCAACAAAGAACACCATCACACGTTACGCACGAAATCGCATCCCGGAGAGCTATTTACAAAAGGCAGGTACGGAAAGTGTTATTGCAGAGACAAGACGTCTTATACGCGAAGATATTGTCCTGGAATTCATGATGAATGCCTTACGTTTGACCGAAGGTATCCATCCTTCCTTATTTAATGAGAGGACAGGATTGCCGCTAAGTGTGGCGCAGGACCTGTTAACTGAGGCAGAAGAAAGAGATTTTATTGAATGGAATATTGAAACACTCAGACCCACTGAATTTGGCAGACGTTTTTTAAATGATTTATTGCAACTCTTTTTAGTAACTGAAGACAATATAGCACCCTCACTTCAGCGCTTTGGTTCAAAAAACTGAAAGATTGTTTACGTCTGAAAAAATAACAGAAAGAGTGGAATTAATTTAAGGATACTTTTCAGAAAATCTCCAGCAGGATTCCCGGCAGGGAAATAACTGTAGGCCATCTCTCGCGTCAAATTGTGGTAAATGACAGACCTCACCGGATGTATATGGTATAGCTGCTTTTGCATTTACCTGAAATAGGAATTATCATTCCTCAAATGGGAACGAAAAAACCGTGCATTTTCAAGGTACTCTTCTCCAAAACCAAGCGCCAAGTACTCGCCCTGTTGTACGGAAACCCTGATCGGAGTTATTACGCCAACGAGATCGTGCGCTCTGCCGGCACCGGAATCGGCGCCGTCCAGCGGGAGTTGGAGAAATCAGCTACGGCGGGTCTTGTTACGGTCAGGCGGATCGGCAATCAGAAACACTATCAGGCCAATCGCGAATCACCCATTTTTGAAGAATTACGCGGCATCGTCACCAAGACTTTCGGAATAGCGGATGTGCTGAGCGATGTACTGACGCCATTTTTGGAACGGATCCATGCTGCATTTATCTATGGGGCTGCCGCAAAGGAAATGAATGTCGCGGATAGTGACATTGACGTGATGATTATCAGTGATGAGCTGTCTCATCCTGATATATTTCCCGCTCTGGAAAAGGCGGAAAATTTTGTTAAACGAAAAATAAATCCGGCCCTTTACAATAATAATGAATTTCGCCGGAAGTTGAAAAAGGACAATGTGTTCCTGACGCGCATACTGGGGCAACCCAAAATCTTTATCATTGGATCGGAAGATGACCTCCCCAAACCTCGCTAATTTAATACGGATCGATGGGCTCGAATCGGAACCAGATGATCAAAAGAGGCCCGATAATCTGGCAATTCGGCCTGCACACCCACTGCTTGCAACAACGCCCGGTGAGTTATTACGCCACCGTTACGACGTTGCAGAGGGCGCCACCGTTGTCATCAACGGCCTGGGCACCGCGACTCCATCTAGGCGTTACGCACAGACTGAGTGCTGGGAGACACTCAAGACAACGGCAGTTTACGCCCGGCTCAATACCCGTGCCCAGGCCCTGCTCCGCAAACTGCTCTCAGGCAATAATGGTATTGAAAGCCGTTACCTTGCCCTGGATGTACTTGACGAGGTTAACGATTTCAATCCTGACGCCCTGCAGCGGCGCTATGAACGTAACGCGCCGTCGCTTGCTATCCGGGCCGCCCAGCATGCCATGGCCGATGCCTCCGTTCACGCACGGGACATTGACGGTGTTATCGTCAGTACCTGCACCGGCTATCTTTGTCCGGGCCTGTCCACTTATCTCGTTGAAGGGCTCGGGCTGCGCTCGGAGGTAGTGACATTGGATCTGGTTGGCAACGGATGCGGTGCAGCCCTGCCCAATCTGCACACGGCCCATGCCCTGCTCACCGCGAAGGGATGCGAACATATACTGTCAGTGTGTGTGGAAATTTGCAGCGCCGCATTCTATCTCGATAATGATCCAGGTGTTTTGGTGAGCGCTTGTCTGTTCGGCGATGGTGCAGCGGCAGCGGTAGTCAGTTTCAAACCCTCGAACAACGGTGGACGGCAGGTGGAATGGCATGACTTTGCCTCCGAGACTGACCCCTCCCGCCGTGACCTGCTGCGCTTCGAACATTGCGACGGTATGCTGCGCAACATCCTGACACCGCCAGTGCCGTATCTTGCAGCGGAATTCGCTGCAAAGGTACTCGATCGCGTACTCGATCAGCATTCCCTGTTGCGGCAGGATATCAGGACATGGTTGTGGCACGCCGGAGGCCGTGACGTACTGGCAGCGATACGCGATCGGCTGGATCTTGGTGACGAAGCTACGCACTGGAGCGCCCAGGTATTACGCGAGCATGGCAATATGAGTAGCCCGAGTGTGCTGTTCGCACTACAAAAGGCACTTGCCGGCAAGGCACCACCGGGCTGGTGGTGGATGTCCGCATTTGGCGCCGGATTTGGTTGCTACGGCGCCCTCCTGAAGGTGAATTGATTTTGGGACTGACGCCGTGACACTTGCCCTGCGTCAGCTTGAACCGGAATTACTCGACACATTGCCTGCCGATGACCCGTGCGCACAACGGGCACGCCGTGACTTGCAACGTGTAAATGTCATTATGGGTCACGTAATAATCTGGAAACGGATTATGAAAATGGCGTCACTGCCACGAGCACCGCGGGTCATTGTTGAACTGGGGGCAGGCGACGGTACGTTGATGCTGCGGTTAGCGCGGAGATGGGCTGCACAATGGCCGCATGTCAAACTCTATCTCGTCGATCGCCAGCCCGCCGTCGCGGATACGACAATCAGTGCCTTTACTTTACTGGGATGGGATGCAGAGGCGATAGTGGCGGAGGTTACAGACTGGCTCACACGCATGCCGCCGGCAGATATCATCGTGACAAATCTTTTTCTGCATCATTTCAGCGACACGTCGCTACCCAATCTTTTGCACAACATCGCTCAAAAGTCTCACGTTTTTGCGGCCTGCGAACCATGTCGTTCCAGGATTGCCCTGATTGGCAGCCAACTCCTCGCTTTAATCGGTTGCGGGCCGGTGGCACGTTACGACGCCGTAGTCAGCGTCCGCGCCGGATTTTCCGGCCATGAGATTTCGTCATTGTGGCCGGCAGGTGAAAACTGGCAACTGCAAGAACGAAGCGCAGGTCTCTTCAGTCACGTCTTCATTGCCCGGCATACTCCGATGGCAACTGCGCCATGATGTACAACGCTCTGATCATCGGCGGTGGTCCGGCGGGGGCAACGGTGGCGTGGTTGCTGGCGCGTGCCGGGTGGTCAGTTGCCTTGCTGGAGAAATCCACGTTTCCACGGCGCAAGGTCTGCGGCGAGTTTATCTCCGCCACGACATTACCACTGCTGCGTGCCCTTGATATTGAAGCAACGTTTCTGGAGATGGCAGGCCCACCGGTGCGCAACGTCGGTGTATATGCCGGCAAACATATGCTGGTGGCACCCATGCCCGTTAACTATGACACCGGCAAACGCTGGGGCCGTGCACTTGGTCGCGAATATCTGGATACCCTGTTGCTGGACGGCGCGCGACAGGCTGGCGTGGATGTCAAACAGCCTTATGCAGCAACCCGGTTGGTACGCGAGAATAAAGAATTCATCTGTTATGCCTCCGCTCCCAACGCAATCAAGGATATTGAATTGCGGGCACGCATTGTTATTGCGGCCCATGGCTCGTGGGAACCGGGATTGTTGCCGACACAAATTCCCAAACAGTCATTAAAGCCTACTGATCTGTTTGCCTTAAAGGCACATTTTGTCCGGGTTGATCTCCCTGCGGGTGTGATGCCGTTGCTCGCATTTCCCGGTGGTTATGGCGGCATGGTGCATACCGATCATG
>JACQHV010000013.1 GCA_016198885.1 Gammaproteobacteria bacterium | reverse complement strand
GTTCTGGTTGCCGGGCATCGGTCCCCTGATTGCCGGCATAGTCGGTGGAAAAATCTCAGGTGGTGTCGGTTCAGGTCTGCTGGCGGCGATTTTTCCTGTCATGATCCTTTCAGTTGCGTTATTTGTCGCGGGCACCATGTTGACGGGGCTGCCGCTGATTGGGGCCATTGCCGGCATGGGCAGTTTCGTGCTTATCCTGATCAATATTGTGCCGCTCCTGATCGGGGCCCTCATTGGCGGCCTGCTGGTATAATGGCTTTAAATGATTCCCGACTATTTACTAAATGATCTGGCTAAAATGACCGGTCTATTCCCCGGTATTCAGGGCAGTTCCGCTATTCAGCGGCTGTAAAAACACATTCATGTTAAAATGAACAATTTTACGAAAATCCACGATATATAGTATATTTATACAGATTTCTTACTATAATTTGTGATATCTTATTGATTACTATGCAGACTGAACCATCCACAATCCACTGGTTCACACTATGTTGTGGATAGAAAATTCGTTGCTGATAGGGGGGCGTTAGCGATGAAGAGATATTTGATCCTGATTATTACCGCACTACTTTCCCCGCAATTGCTGCTTGCGGATATGAATTCAGCCAACGAGGCCCTTGCGCGTGGCGACTATGCCAGGGCTGTAGAAGAATTCAGACAACTGGCCGCTAAAGGCGATGCAAAGGCACAGTCTCATCTCGGTTATCTGTACTACGTCGGTGAAGGTGTCCCGCAGAGTTATGAAGAGGCTGTTAAATGGTATCGGGAAGCGGCAGTCCAGGGTGATCGGGATGCGCAATACAACCTGGCCGTCGCCTATGCCTTTGGCGAGGGCATTAAACAGGACTATAAGGAAGCCGCTGTCTGGTATCGCCGGGCCGCGGAGCAAGGCCATAGCGTCGCCCAATACAGTATGGGGATATCCTATGCCTACGGCGAAGGTGTCCCGCAGGATGAAAAGCTGGCAGCGGAGTGGTTTCTTAAATCAGCAATACAGGGTTATGAATCCGCCCAGGTGATGACCGGCAGTCTGTACCATACGGGCAGTGGCGTACCCAAGGACTATGCAAAGGCCGTAGAGTGGTATCGCAAGGCGGCGGATCGAGGCAATGCAACAGCTCAATATAATCTCGGGACGATGTACCGGGCAGGCAAAGGTGTTACCCAGGATTACAATCAGGCAGTACGCTGGTTCCGGATGGCCGCTGATCAGGGATATATAGCCGCTCAGAATGAACTTGCCGCAATGGAGCGCTCGATTGCCGGCGCTACAAGAGAACAAAAGGCAACCCCGCCCGCAACTGTGTCACAGCAGGAAACACCTGTTGCTGCTGTCACTGCGCCTGCCACTCCCATCGGGACTGGTACAACCACTGTTACTGAACCAGTAACTCCCAAAGAAACAATTTCAGAATCAACAACACCGCCTGAAGGCATAAAAAAGGAAGAAGTATTCTCCCTGAAACCTGCGGAAGAAAAATCTGTTGCAAAACCGGAAGCAACTCCTGTTGAAGGGCAAGCAGCCGAAACACCTTCCCATGCACCTGAACCTGTGCCAGCGCCCGCATCAGAACAGATAGCAACAGCAAGTCAGGACGAAATTCAGGATGAACAAACGGAGGAAAGCCGAGGTGGAATATTTGGTTTCATTGGTAAATTATTCAAATCAGACGAAGAACCAGGGAGTGCTGAATCTGTAACACCACTTAAAGAGAAAAGTGTTGCGATTGCAGAGACAACACCTGTTACGGAACCCACGGTGCAATCACAAACTACCGAACCTGAATCTCCCCTGGCAGAGGAGTCTGTTGCGGCAGAAGAAACACCTGCGCCAGTGGAGATCGAGGATGAACCTCGAACAGAACAACCACGGACAACGAGCAGCAATACTTTGACCGATATCTGGGCACGTCCTCGTTTTGAGAAACCACAGACTGAATATGCTGTAAACCCTGATGAAACAGATACCATTGAACCCGTGGAAACCACAATTGCTGACACTGTTCCAGAGGTAACGGTAGAAGAAAAATCCACAAGCTTCAAACAAACTGAAATTTCTGATGAGCCCGTTGCTGAAATAACACCGGATACAACGATAGAAGAATCCCCGGCTTCCATTGATACTGATATTACCGGGGAAGTTGTTACTCAATCTGGATCAGAAACAACCGCAGAAGCAGAAACAAGCACAGCGGAGGAAGGAGAAGGTTCGGGTGGCTTATTTGGCTTTTTTGGCCGGCTCTTTTCGTCTGATAAAACACAGGAAGAAATCGTTACTGAACCAGCGCCAGGGATAACAGATGAAACCAGTGAGACAGGTACGGAAACCGAGGCAGTCCAGGTTGCTGCTATTGAACCAGAAAACTCAGTCACTGCTACCATCGATGAGCCTTTCCAGCAAAGTCCGGAGACAATCAGCCCCGTGCAAGAAACCAAACCTTCTGCTCAACAGTCAACAACGGCCACTGAACCGGAACAACCGGCAGAGCCAGAAATCACCGCAGATGTTGCAGAGGAACCGCAAAAAACAGGGGGATTGGGTAAATTCTTCGGGAAATTGTTTGGATCCGATGAAGAGGTAGCATCACAACCGGATGAAAGTACAGAGACTATTCAGGAGGATAGTGTCGCTACAAGTAATGAAAGTCCGGTTGAGGAAGAGCCCCTTCGCACCCCGGATTGGGACAGACAGATTACCGAACCCGAAGCAGAGACAATCAGTCAGCAACAGCCCCCTGAAACAATTGAGAAAGTGGAAGAAGAACAGGTACAGACCGAAAATCTTGGTGTACAACCTGTCCTGATAGCCAAGACAGAACCTGAGCGGATTGATACAACTATCAGCAAGGCAGCCGAACAGGAATTTGAATCCTCTACTGCGCCTACGATTGATGCAGTCCATCCCTATGCTGTAGAGGGTGATCCTCAAGCACAATATCAACTGGCAACCATGTATTATGAAGGCAAAGTGATAGAAAAAGATTATGAGCAGGCATTCCTCTGGTATCGGCGTGCCGCACTGCAGGGAAATGCAGAAGCTCAATACAATCTTGGCACGATGTATCTGATGGGCGAAGGGATCGAACAAAGTGATAAAGAGGCCAAAGGATGGTATGAAAAAGCAGCCGCGCAGGGCCATGCCGCAGCTCAACATAATCTGGAGAATTTGCAGCGTGTTGTTGCTGATAGCGAGACAGAAACCGGTGTATCTGGCAACATTGAACAACAAACAGAACCTGCAACGGAAAATGAAAAAGAGTCAGGTGGAGTATTTGGTTTCTTAGGTGGACTGTTCGGCTCAGATGATGAGGAATCAGAAGAAGATATACAAACCAACGCTACACCCGCAAACGATTCCGCTGAGACCACGATAGAGGCTGTACCGGAAGCACAGGATGTCCAGGAAACACCGGAAACATCATCAGCAGAAGCTGACTATGAACGTGGTCTGGCTTACGCACATGGCAATGGCGTGCCACAGAACCATACCACTGCCTTTACCTACTTCCAGCATGCGGCTGAACAGGGTTATGCCCCTGCTCAATATCAGCTCGGTGTCGCTTATGCCCAGGGGAATGGCATTGAACAAAATCATAAAACTGCGCTTGAATGGTATCAGAAAGCAGCACAGCAAGGTTATGCTATTGCACAACGCAGTCTGGGAACTATTTATATGTATGGCGAAGGCGTCGAACAAAACAAACCACTTGCGCTTGCATGGTTCAGCATCCTCGCCGAACAGGGTAATGTTCTGGACATCCATCGACGAGATTTATTAAAAGCAGAACTTACAAAGACAGAGATTGAAGAGGCAGACCGGTTAAAACAGCAATTGATGGCTATTCTGTCAACTGCCAGTACGACTTTTTAATTAATGACAGGCATGTCAAACGCCGAAAGATGGTTTGACTTCCTGTATCGCCTGGGGACAAGCGGGTTATTCCTGTTTACTGTCCTGTACCAGGCCGTATTACCACCCTACAGACTCTATCCGTTGATCAAGCAGATCCATTTTATCGGTGCGCGTTCCCTGCTTGTTATTCTGGTTTCAGGCGCCTTTGTTGGCATGGTGGTGGCGCTGCAATTTCACGACACCCTTGTGCGATTTGGATCAGTAAGTCTGCTGGGATCAGCTGTCGGCCTGAGTCTTGTCCGCGAACTGGGCCCTGTACTGACTGCGCTCATGGTTATCGGCCGTGCCGGTTCCGCCATGTGCGCCGAAATAAGCATCATGCGCAACGAACAACAAATTGATGCGCTTCAATGCATGGCTATTGACCCATACCGCTACCTTATGGCCCCGCGGATCATAGCAGCCATCATTGCAGTGCCGTTACTCACTGCAATATTTATTGTTATTGGAATATTTGGCGGTTATTTCGTCGGCGT
>JACQHV010000053.1 GCA_016198885.1 Gammaproteobacteria bacterium | reverse complement strand
GAAGGAACCGGACAACGGGCAGCTGTAACCGGATATCGGGTAGCAGGCAAAACCGGTACTGTACACAAATCTGTTTCAGGTGGTTATTTTGAAGATCGTTATTTGTCACTGTTTGCCGGAATAGCTCCGGCTGGTGATCCCCGCTTGGTAATGGTGGTGGTGATCGATGAACCACAAGGTGAACAATATTATGGTGGCCAGGTTGCCGCCCCGATATTTTCCAGGGTCATGAGCGGGGCATTACGTTTACTTGATGTACTCCCAGATGATCTACCGGCACTTTCAGGCCATGTTGTCGCTGGCAAAGATATCACAGTGGAGAGTTTAGAGTGATGATGGCGGTATTGTCGAAAACAAACGGCTTTCCCTTAAGTATTCTTTTGCAGGGATTTGTCAGTGAAACATCTTTTTCTGATGTTGATGTTACAGGTATTGCAATAGACAGTCGAAAAGTCATAGAGGGTGATTTATTTATTGCATGCCGCACAGGTCAACGAAGTGCTATCCCGTTTATCAATGCAGCTGTCAATGCCGGCGCCAGTGCTGTTGTGGCAGAAGCAGGAAATCTGCCGGAGTCATTGATATGTTCAGTCCCGTTATTATGTGTTAAGGATTTACATTCCAAAGCAGGGATTATTGCGGATCGTTTCTACGGTCACCCATCTGCTGAAATGACTGTTATTGGTGTGACTGGTACTAATGGCAAAACCTCAGTAAGTCATATCCTTGCGCAATCACTTTCTGACGCTAGTCAGAATGTGTGCGGATTAATCGGTACCCTGGGATATGGATCGATAAATAATTTGATTCAAGGACTGAATACAACGCCAGATCCGATCACACTGCATCACCTGCTGGCTGATATGCGGGACCAGAACATAGATCATGTCGTATTAGAGGTCTCATCACATGGTCTGGATCAACATCGTATTGCAGGTGTCGATTTTGATTTGGGGATTTTTACCAACCTGAGCCGGGATCATCTTGATTATCATGGTGATATGAAAAATTATGCCAATGCAAAGCGCCGGTTTTTTACCGACTATCAGATTAGCAAGGCTGTGATTAATCTCGATGATGATTTTGGCAGATCTCTCATTAAGAAACTGGGTAATGATGTACAAGTAATTGCATACACGCTTGGTGCGGATACAAATTTAAAGCCTGACAAAAACGTGTCGGTTGTTTCCGGAAAGTCAATATCCAATCATTCCGATAAGTTGCAATTAGAAGTAAATACCCCCTGGGGAGAAGGTTCTTTAAGTGCCCAACTGTTTGGGAATTTTAATGCCTATAATCTTTTAGCCGGTCTGTCGGCGCTATGTCTGCTCGATATTCCACTTGATCAGGCATTACTCAGATTATCTCAATGCAGAAATATTCCAGGACGCATGGAAAGATTTGGCGGCAATCTTCATCCGCAAGTAATAGTCGATTATGCGCACACACCCGATGCATTAGAACAGGTATTGCAGACGTTAAAGGCACAATGTCAGGGTACTTTATATTGCGTGTTTGGTTGTGGAGGGGAACGTGACAGGGGGAAACGCTCTCAGATGGGCGCAGTGGCAGAACAATATGCAGATGCAATCGTATTGACCAGTGATAATCCCCGTAATGAAGATCCTGATGCAATTATTCAGGATATTCTTAGTGGCATACAAAAACATAATCAGTTAACGATAAATGCTGATCGTGAAAAGGTAATTGTATCTACCATCACTGCAGCGAGTAAAAATGACATTATATTAATTGCTGGCAAAGGACATGAGAATTATCAGGAAATCAGAGGAGTCCGTCACTTCTTCAGCGACCAACAGATTGTACGTCGTGTGCTGGAGTCAGGTAGATGATCAATATGAAACTTTCCGAAGCCGCTAAATCATTACAATCAATTTATTTTGGTGAGGATGTCAGATTTTCCGGCTGCAGTACTGATAGTCGCAAGGTGAATAATGGAGAGTTATTTATCGCCCTTAAAGGTAATCGTTTTGATGGCCATGATTTTCTGAAGAATGCAAAACAGCACGGGGCAAGTGCCGCCCTGGTGCAAAAGGCGAATGAACAATATCTGCCCATGATTGTCGTTGAAAATACCCGCCATGCGATGGGCAAACTGGCTGAGTATTGGCGTTCGGAATTTGATATTCCTCTGGTTGCGATTACCGGCAGCAACGGCAAGACAACCGTCAAGGAAATGTTGGTCAATATATTACGCCTGCAAGCCCCGGTATTGGCGACACAAGGGAACCTGAATAATGACATTGGTGTTCCATTGACTCTGTTTGGCTTGGGTAATGAGCACCGGTATGCGGTTGTAGAGATGGGTGCAAATCATCCGGGAGAAATTGCATGGCTCAGCCAAATCGCCCGGCCCAATGTCGCGTTAATTACACAATGTGCCCCAGCTCACCTGGAAGGATTTGGAAGTATTGAGGGTGTGGCAAGCGCGAAGGCCGAGATTTTTGGGGGCCTGGATCAGAATGGTATTGCCATCATTAATGCAGATGATTCATATGCTGAATTTTGGCGGGATAAGATAACTGAATTCAGTCAACTGAGTTTTGGAATGGAACGACCCGCAGATATCAGCGCAAAAATTATTTCACAATCTGTATCCAGAGGCAGGAACGATTTTGTCATGACAACACCCTCTGGATCAATTGATATTTCATTGCCGTTGCTGGGCAGACACAACATCATTAATGCATTAGCTGCTGCGGCCTGTGCTATTGGCTTGAATATAAATCTTACCTTGATTAAACGCGGTCTGGAAAACACGCCCGTGGTAAAGGGCCGGCTGGAAACAAAATCTGGTATGAATCATTCACTGATCATTGATGATACCTATAACGCAAATCCGGCCTCACTTGATGCAGCACTAAACGTAATTTCTGCCTTTCAGGGAAGGCATTGGCTGGTATTGGGAGATATGGGCGAACTGGGTCCGGAAAGTGAGGCGATGCATGCGCGGGCAGGTAAAGCTGCCAGAGAGTCCGGCATTGAAAAATTGTTTGCAACTGGACCGTTAAGTCATGCCGCAGTTGAATCTTTTGGTGATGATGCACAGCATTTTGCTGATATCAAACAACTTGTCGAAAATATTCAGACAGACATTACATCTGATGTAATTGTATTAGTTAAGGGATCGCGCGCAATGCAGATGGAACGTGTTGTGAAAATTCTGGAGACAAATAACTAAACATGTTGATTTGGCTGACAGAGTATCTAACAAGATATCACAGTGGTTTTAATGTCTTTCAGTATCTGACATTGCGTACAATTTTGGGTGTATTGACTTCATTATTCATTGCGTTACTGGTAGGACCCTATTTAATCCGCCGTTTAAGTGAATACCAGATTGGTCAGAATGTACGTTTGGAGGGGCCTAAATCACATCTTGAAAAATCCGGTACCCCGACGATGGGTGGGCTGTTGATTCTGGTATCCATAGCGGTGAGTACAATTTTCTGGGCCGACCTTAACAACCGGTTTATTTGGGTGGCGCTCCTCGTAACCTTGTTGTTTGGTGCTGTTGGCTGGATGGATGATTACCGTAAAGTTGTTAATCAGGACCCCAATGGTTTGGCAGCGCGCTACAAATACCTTCTGCAATCAATTATTGGATTGACTGCTGCCATGTTTCTTTACATGACAGCGAATTTGCCGGCAGAAACACAATTGATCGTGCCATTTATCAAGGCGATTAGTTTTAATCTCGGCTGGATGTATATTGTCATGGCTTATTTTGTAATTGTCGGGACAAGCAATGCAGTGAACCTGACGGATGGACTTGATGGGCTGGCTATATTACCAACGGTAATGGTGGCAGGCGCCCTGGCAATCTTTGCCTATGTAACGGGTAATGTACGTTTTGCAGAGTATCTCGGTATTCCCTATGTGCCGGGCGTGGGTGAGATCGCTGTCTTTTGTGGGGCAATGGTGGGTTCTGGTTTGGGTTTTCTGTGGTTTAACACCTATCCAGCACAAGTGTTTATGGGTGATATCGGCGCCCTGGCGTTAGGGGCGGCACTGGGTGTTGTCGCTATTCTTGTCCGCCAGGAACTTGTTCTGTTCATCATGGGCGGCGTTTTCGTAATGGAGACAGTGTCTGTGATCCTGCAGGTTGGTTCCTACAAATTAACCGGTCGGCGCATATTCCATATGGCGCCACTGCATCATCATTATGAATTAAAGGGTTGGCCGGAACCCAGAGTGATAGTTCGTTTCTGGATTATCACGGTAATACTGGTATTGATTGGTCTGGCCAGTCTGAAGATACGTTGAGGAAGCAGGCATTGAACTGTTTTGCTGCACAAATAGCTGATATGAAAAACAGTGATAAACAATTTGATACAGTCATCGTAGGTTTGGGGAAGACGGGTTTTGCCTGTGCCCGTTATCTTGCCGATCGACATGTTGAATTTGCCGTAACAGACAGTCGAAAAGATCCACCAATGCTGGAAGCGATGCGCAAGCAATATCCACGTATACCATTATATCTGGGTGGTTTTGATGCGGGGCTGCTATGCAATTCAAATCAATTATTAATCAGCCCGGGCGTATCCTTACGAGAACCTGCTATAGCAAACGCAATGGAAACTGGCATTAAGGTATGCGGGGATATCGAATTATTCTGTCAGGAGATAACTGCTCCTGTCATAGCCGTAACTGGTTCGAATGGCAAGAGTACGGTGACAACCTTAATAGCCGAGATGGCGCGCGCGGCAGGATTAAAAGTGGGATTGGGTGGCAATATTGGACTCCCTGCACTTGATCTGCTTCATGAAGGCAATTTCGATGTATTCATATTGGAACTTTCCAGTTTTCAATTGGAAACCGTCTCTTCATTGAATGCATTTGCTTCGGTTGTGTTGAATGTTACTGAGGATCATATGGATCGTTATGCAACCCTGGATGATTACGCCATTGCAAAGTCACGCATCTATAGTGGTGACGGTACCATGGTGATTAATCTTGATGATTCCAATGTGGTAAAAATGAGGCGGGCAGGAAGAAAAGAATCCGGTTTTACACTCACTGATCCAGCTGGTGATGTTTATGGTGTTCGTAGTTATGACAATATCAGATGGTTGGTCAAGGGCGGTGAAAAACTGATACCGGTTGGGAAGATTCGAATTTCTGGCGAACATAATATTGCAAATTCACTTGCGGCACTGGCATTGGGGGAAGCACTTAAATTACCTGAAGAAGCCATGTTGAAAGTATTACAAACATTTGCCGGATTACCACACCGTTGTCAATTGATTAAAGAAATAAATGGTGTTCGTTGGTATGACGACTCCAAAGGAACTAACGTCGGTGCAGCATCAGCTGCAATCAGAGGTTTGGCAGATAATAAAAATTTGATCCTGATTGCGGGTGGCGACAGTAAAGGCGCCGATTTTAATAGTCTGGCTGACGTAGCGGCTGATCATATTCGTGCGGCGGTAGTGATAGGGCGTGATGGTCCGATCATCAAACGGGTTCTGCAGAATATTGTACCTGTATATGATGCAGGCGATATGGATTCAGCAGTTAATAAAGCTGCCAATCTTGCAATAACCGGCGATGTGGTGTTGCTTTCTCCCGCATGCGCAAGTTTTGACATGTACAAAGATTATCAGGCGCGTGGCGATGCATTTAAAAAAGCAGTTGAGACTTTGATGAGTTGTTAAATGACGTACGGACATCAGCAAGCTGTACCAAAAAGCGGGTCAATTGCAAAACAGGGTATATTCTTCGAGTACGATATTTGGTTGATAACGGTATCAATAATTCTGATCGGTCTTGGTCTGGTTATGGTTGCATCATCTTCAGTCACTGTTGCTGATCGGCAATTTCACGAACCGTTATATTATTTCTGGCGTCAAACAGTTTCAGTCTGCATTGGATTATGTCTCGCTTTTATTGTAGTCCGGCTCCCATTAAATATATGGCAAAAATCAAGCGTGCCTCTCCTGGTTGCCGGTCTGTTGCTTCTGATTCTGGTTTTAATTCCTGAAATTGGTCACGAGGTTAATGGCAGTATGCGTTGGATACGTAGTGGGCCGTTTGCATTGCAGGCATCCGAGCCAGTCAAATTCTGTGTAATCGCATATCTTGCAGGATATATGGTAAGACGTGGAGAAAAGGTGAGGAAAAGTTTTACAGGATTCATCTTCCCAATCATCGTGTTGACTGTGATCTCCGGCCTGTTGTTGCTTGAACCGGATTACGGGGCCTGTGTTGTGATGTTTGCCACAGCATTGGGTATGTTATTTATGGGAGGAGTGCCGCTCAGCCGGTTTTTTGCATGGGTTTTAACTGCAGCTACGGCCTTGATGTCTCTTGCAGTGCTGTCCCCCTACAGAATGCATCGGCTTATGAGTTTTGTTGATCCCTGGCAGGACCCTTTTAACAGCGGTTTCCAGTTAACTCAGGCGTTAATCGCATTTGGACGAGGCAATTGGTTTGGTGTTGGATTGGGCAGCAGCATACAAAAGCTGTTTTACCTGCCTGAGGCACATACCGATTTTGTGTTTGCTGTATTGGCGGAAGAATTGGGACTGGCAGGCAGCATATTCGTCATACTTTTATTTTGTTTTCTTGTGTGGCGGGCATTTGTAATTGGCCATGTTGCGGAATTGAATGGTAAACAATTTGCTGCTTATTTCGCTTATGGTATTGGTCTGATAATCGGTATACAGGCTTTTATCAATATCGGGGTCAATATGGGAGTGTTGCCCACTAAAGGTTTAACCTTGCCCCTGATGAGTTATGGCGGAAACAGTATCATCATCACCTGTATTCTGTTGGCAGTTTTGTTGCGTATTGAATTTGAAAACAAACAGTGCAGACGCGTCATCATACCTGACAAGGCAGGTGTCTATGCTGCATAGACCCATTTTGATCATGGCAGGAGGTACAGGAGGCCATGTCTATCCGGCATTGGCGGTAGCAGATTATCTCAAACGTCGTGGTGTCCCGTTGCTGTGGTTAGGTACAAGTCATGGATTGGAGGCACAACTTGTTCCAGCAAATGGTTTTCCACTATTAACGATCAATATCAACGGTCTGCGTGGCAAGGGCGTAATTAAATGGATGCAGGCCCCTGTAATTCTCTGCATTGCTTTGATACAAGCGTTGATGATATTTATACGACGAAAACCCGCAGCAGTATTAGGCATGGGAGGATTTGCCAGTGGACCCGGTGGTATAGCTGCGTGGTTAATGCGAATACCATTATGTATTCATGAGCAGAACGCGATTGCAGGTTTGACAAATCGTCTGCTTGCCCCGTTGGCCGATGCTGTCATGGAGGCGTATCCAAAAACCTTCCCTATGAAATTCAAGGCACAGACCACAGGTAATCCTGTACGTACGGAGATACTTAATGTCAATGCACCGGATAAACGCATGAGAGTTGAAAATGCAGAAGTGATGAAATTACTGGTGCTTGGGGGAAGTCAGGGGGCAAGGACATTAAATCAGATTGTCCCATATGCCGTGGCTCTCCTCCCCCGAAATATTAAATTGGAAATCATACATCAAACCGGGCAGAGTCATTATGCGGAAACTGTAGCCCTTTATAAGACATTGAATTGTATTGCGCGGCTTGAACCCTACATTGATGATATGGCTGAAGCTTATGCCTGGGCTGACATCGTCATTTGCCGGGCCGGTGCACTTACAATTGCAGAACTCTCCGCAGTAGGTGTTGCATCTATCCTTGTACCGTTTCCATATGCCGTCGACGATCATCAGACTGCCAATGCCCGTTATCTCAGTGATCAGGGCGGCGCACTTCTCCTGCCTGAGCCCGAGTTTACCAGTGAGAATCTGGAGCAATTATTGAATGAACTCTACCATTCCCGCTCCCGTCTGCTGGCGATGGCGCAAGAAGCAAGGGCGTTGGCAAAACCCGCAGCCACAGAGCAAGTAGCCGAGCTATGTCTGAAGGTGGCCTATGCCTGATAAATTTGAACAGGTCATGGGCAGGGTCAAACATATCCATTTTGTCGGGATTGGTGGTGCTGGCATGAGTGGTATCGCCGAGGTTTTACATAATCTTGGTTACGCAGTGTCTGGATCTGATTTGCAGGAAAACCGGGTAACACGGCGTCTGCAAGGTCTGGGGATTAATGTGGTAAGGGGTCATATACCCGAACATATTAATGGCAGCGATGTCGTCGTGTTTTCAAGTGCCGTAGCGCAGGATAATCCAGAATTGCAGGAAGCACGCGCACAACGCATCCCCATCATCCCGCGTGCGGAAATGCTTGCTGAATTAATGCGTTTCCAGCATGGCATCGCTGTCGCGGGCACACACGGTAAAACAACCACCACCAGTCTCATCGCCAGTCTGCTTGCAGAAGGGGGACTCGATCCGACCTATGTTATAGGCGGTTTGTTGAACAGTTCAGGATCGCATGCGCGTCTTGGCAGGGGTAAATATCTGGTCGCTGAGGCAGACGAGAGTGATGCCTCCTTTCTTCATTTGCAACCCATTATGGCCGTCTTGACCAATATCGATGCCGATCATCTGGTGAATTACGGCGGAGACTTTGCCCGACTGCAGAAAAACTTTATCGAATTTCTGCAACGCCTGCCTTTTTACGGTTTGGCAATTGTCTGTATTGATGACGGCGGCATAAGAAAGATACGGGACGATATTACGAAGCCGTTGGTGACCTATGGTATTGATTATGAAGCTGATGTTCATGCACGCCTGATCAAACAGGAAGGTAATAAAACCTGGTTCCGGGTAACACGAAAGGATGGTATGGACTGGATGGATGTCGAACTTAATTTACCGGGGAAACACAATGTTCAGAATGCGCTGGCTGCAATAGCCGTGGCCTATGAATTGGGCATCGCAGAAGAATGCATCATTCATGCATTGCGCAACTTTCAGGGGATCGCAAGACGTTGCCATGTTTTAGGTGAGATCCTGATTGATGGCAAGCAAGTGCTCGTTATTGATGACTATGGTCATCATCCACGCGAGATCTCCGCAACATTTCAGGCCTTGCATGCGGGTTGGCCTGAACGTCGTCTGGTAGTGATCTTTCAACCACACCGATATACCCGCACGCGGGATTTATTTGAAGATTTCACTCATGTTCTGTCCGAGGTCGAAGTGTTGTTTGTACTGGATGTCTACCCGGCCGGAGAAGAGGCCATAGCAGGTGCCGATAGTCGATCACTCTGCCGGGCTATTCGCTTGCGGGGCCGGGTTGATCCGATCTTTATCGAGCAGAAAGAAGAATTGAATTCATTATTGATCAGTGTAATTCAGGACCGTGATTTGCTGTTGATTCTAGGTGCTGGTGATATCAGTTCATTGGCACCTGGATTAATGCAGCAGTTTGGTGGACAGATGCATTGAGGTTACAACATGCTTCGGGAGAAGAGAGAAATTGAAAATTTTATTATTCAAGTCGCGGGTCCAGTAATTGATATGAGCAAGACCAGACATGAAAGCCAAATTCATGGTGTATTAAAACATGATGAGCCCATGGTAAATCATACCTCATGGCGGGCTGGTGGAAAGGCGGAACATTATTTTGAACCGGCCGACCTTGATGATTTACGTAATTACCTCACCAGCATACCTGCAGATGAACCGCTGCTGTGGATTGGTCTGGGCAGTAATCTTCTGGTTCGTGATGGCGGAATCAGGGGAACAGTAGTGGCAATCAATGGAGTGTTGAATAATCTTGAGATGCAGACATCAGGCCGTATCAGAGTTGAAGCCGGTGTTCCATGCGCCAAGGTGGCACGTTTCAGTGCCAAAGCAGGATTCACCGGAGCCGAGTTTCTGGCAGGTATCCCGGGTACGATGGGTGGTGCATTGGCAATGAATGCCGGTGCATTTGGAATGGAAACCTGGGATATCGTTACCTCTGTGGAAATTCTCAATCGATCAGGACAGCAGAAGTTCCGTTCGAGAAATGACTTCGAAATCGGCTATCGTCATGTGCGATTATCTGAAGATGAGTGGTTTTTAGCTGCTGAATTAATGTTGCAAGTTGATACCCAAAAAAATGCAGAAAAACTTATTCGTGAATTACTGACAAAACGAGCAGTTACCCAACCTATGGGGCAATTAAGTTGCGGTTCTGTATTTCGTAATCCACCCAATGATTATGCAGCAAGATTGATAGAATCCTGCGGATTAAAGGGCAAGCGCATAGGCAATGCCCTTGTCTCCGAAAAACATGCCAATTTTATTATTAATGCAGGTGGGGCGACTGCAAATGAAATTGAACAATTAATTATCCATATCCAGGACGTAGTAAGACGTAAATGCATGGTGGAATTGCTCCCTGAGGTAAGGATAGTAGGGAATGCCTGATGCCAGAGAATAATAACTGAATGAGAGTTATCAGTGGTGAATGATAAAGAGAATCCATACAAGGTAAATGATTATGGAAAAGTGGCCGTCATGATGGGCGGATTATCAGCAGAACGTGAAATATCGCTGGAAAGCGGTCAGGCAGTACTCGCTGCTCTGAAACGCAAGGGTGTAAATGCCCATGCCGTTGATGTCCAGCATGATGTAATGACGAAATTGGACTCGGGAAATTTTGATCGCGTGTTTATCGCCTTGCATGGAAGAGGAGGTGAGGATGGTGTGATCCAGGGCGCATTGGATACACTCCGGCTTCCATATACCGGAAGCAGTGTATTAGGTTCCGCGCTTGCCATGGATAAATGTCGTAGTAAAAGACTTTGGCTGAATCATGGATTACCGACACCGGCGTTTAAGGAGCTGGATCGATGTTCCGACTGGAAAGAGGTATGTGATGATCTGGGTTTGCCGTTGATGGTTAAACCAGTTCGTGAAGGTTCCAGTTTCGGCGCAAGCAAGGTAACACGTGCAATAGATCTTGAACAAGCATGGCAGAAAGCGACGGAATTTGATCAGCGTGTCATGGCTGAATGCTGGATTGAAGGTACTGAATATACCGTCCCGATTCTTGGAGAAAGTGTATTACCGATAATTCGTTTGGAGACACCGCGGGAATTTTATGACTATCAGGCGAAATATGTAGAGGAAACTACACAATATATCTGTCCGTGTGGTCTTGGAGTGAAGCGTGAAAAGCAACTTGGAATACTGGCCATGAATGCTTTTAAAGCTCTTGGCGCAAGTGGATGGGGAAGAATTGACTTGATAGTCGACAAGGAAGACCAACCTTGGTTACTTGAAGCCAACACTATTCCCGGAATGACCAGCCACAGCTTGGTGCCCATGGCGGCAAAACAGGCGGGCATGACTTTTGATGATCTGGTAATACAAATATTGAATACCAGCATGATCAATAAATCATGATTTTATGACTTATGAATACGCGTGACACAATAGAACTTAATGATGAATTGCAGAAAGGTAAGGTACAGGCCATGTCTGTACAAACAACCACCCTTTACGAAGTGATTTTCGCATTCCTTGTTACGGCACTGATGGTTTGGATCGGGTATTACCTGATTAATCCTACAACTTTACCGATCAAGCAGGTGCGTATTGAAGGTGAATTTCGCTACTTATCTACATCTGCATTGCAGGAGTTAGTACGTAACAAGGTTCGTGGAGGATTTTTTAATATTAATGTTACAGCTGTGCGTAATGCTGTATTGACTGAACCCTGGGTGCTTGATGTTTCAGTCCATCGTGTCTGGCCCGACGGTTTGCAGGTATTTGTAAGTGAACAGACAGCTGTTGCCCGCTGGAAAGATACAGGTCTGTTGAATAAGTCTGGTGAGTTTTTCGCCCCTGAGAAAACGACTTTTCCAATGGATTTACCAATCCTTGCAGGGCCAGAAGGTACACAAGCGATCATGATGGAAAAATATCTGTACTTGCAGAAATTGTTACTGCCATTCGATGTGCAGCTTGCTGAATTATATTTGAATGATCGCAGATCATGGTTGTTTCAGTTGGATAATGGTTTGCGTGTAGTGCTTGGGAAAAAGGATTTTGATAATCGTGTTGCAAGATTTATCGATCTCGTACCAATCACTCTGGGATCAAAATTATATGAGGCTGAACAGATTGACATGCGTTATCCCAATGGATTTGCAGTCCGATGGAAACAGGGTGGTGCAGGGATCCGGGAGGAAAGCGGAGCATAACGAATATGGCTAAAAAACCTGAAAAGAATCTGATTGTCGGTCTGGATATCGGTACATCTAAGGTTGTTGCAATTGTGGGTGAGATTACCGCCGATAATGAAATTGAAATCATCGGTCTTGGATCCAGCCGTTCACGCGGCCTTAAAAAAGGTGTGGTTGTGAACATAGAATCAACTGTCCATTCGATTCAACGCGCCATTGAAGAGGCAGAACTGATGGCGGGTTGTGAGATACATTCCGTTTATACGGGTATTGCCGGCAGTCATATTCGCAGCCTGAATTCGCATGGTATTGTTGCGATCCGCGATAATGAGGTGGCTACGGGAGATGTGGACAGAGTGATTGATGCCGCACGTGCAGTTGCTATTCCTGCTGATCAAAAGATCCTGCATATCCTGCCGCAGGAATTTGTAATTGATAATCAGGAAGGTGTGAAAGAACCCATCGGCATGTCGGGAGTCAGGCTGGAAGCCAAGGTTCATATGGTTACGGGGGCTGTCAGTGCTTCACAGAATGTTATCAAGTGTGTTCGCCGATGCGGATTGGAGGTTGATGATATTATTCTTGAGCAATTGGCAGCGAGTTATGCCGTATTAACTGAAGATGAAAAGGAACTGGGGGTCTGTCTTGTCGACGTCGGTGGTGGCACGACTGACATCGCAATATTCACTGATGGTGCCATTCATCATACTGCTGTTATCCCGATTGCAGGTGATCAGGTTACCAATGACATTGCAGTCGCCCTCCGCACTCCAACGCAACATGCCGAAGATATCAAGGTTCAATATGCATGCGCACTGACTCAACTGGCAAATCCTGAAGAGACCATTGAAGTACCAAGTGTTGGTGATCGACCGGCACGACGCCTTGCCAGACAAACATTGGCTGAAGTTGTTGAACCGCGTTATGAAGAATTGTTTACCCTTGTACAGGCAGAGTTACGACGTAGTGGTTATGAAGACATGATTGCAGCCGGCATCGTATTAACAGGAGGCAGTTCCAAAATGGAGGGCGTCGTCGAACTTGCTGAAGAAATATTTCACATGCCGGTTCGTATAGGTGTTCCACAATATGTGTCAGGACTGGCAGACGTTGTCAGAAATCCGATCTATTCAACCGGCGTTGGTCTGTTGTTATTTGGTCGCAGGCATATGAACGACAATATTCCTTCGATCCGGATGAACAGTGGTTTTAAGAATGTATTTGGACGAATGAAAAGTTGGTTTCAGGGTAATTTCTAAATGTGGAGATCAGGAAAATCATTCAGGAGGTAGAAACATGTTTGAACTCGTAGATGCTGATAATGAGGCTGCTGTAATTAAGGTTATAGGAGTTGGCGGTGGTGGTGGCAATGCGGTTGAACATATGGTAAAGGCAAATATCGAGTGTGTGGATTTTATCTGTGCCAATACAGATGCACAGGCGCTCAAACAATCAACAGCGAAGACATTGTTACAACTTGGCCATAATATAACCATGGGATTAGGTGCAGGTGCCAATCCGGAAATTGGAAGACAGGCCGCGCTGGAGGATCGAGATCGTATTATGGATGTACTGGATGGATCAGATATGGTGTTTATTACCGCGGGAATGGGAGGTGGCACCGGTACAGGTGCTGCACCTATCGTGGCACAAGTTGCCAAGGAAATGGGGATATTAACTGTTGCCGTTGTAACCCGGCCATTTGCCTTTGAGGGGAAAAAACGTGCACAGGTGGCTGATCAGGGAATTAAGGAATTAGGTCAGTTTGTGGATTCGTTAATCACGATCCCTAACGAAAAACTATTAACTGTACTTGGACGTGATACTGGACTGATAAACGCATTTGGTGCTGCCAACGATGTATTGTTTGGTGCTGTTCAGGGTATCGCAGAACTTATCACCAGCCCTGGATTAATCAATGTGGACTTTGCCGATGTCCGCACCGTCATGGCCGAGATGGGCATGGCCATGATGGGATCGGGTAAAGCACAAGGTGAAGACCGCGCCAGATTGGCAGCAGAGGCCGCAATCTCAAGTCCATTACTGGAGGATGTTAATCTATCAGGCGCAAGGGGTTTACTGGTCAACATTACTGCCGGGAAGGATTTAACTATTGGAGAATTTGACGAAGTCGGCACTACCGTCAAGCAGTTTGCTTCAGAGAATGCGACTGTCGTTGTCGGTACTGTTATTGATCCAGAGATGAGTGGCGAAATGCGCGTCACAATTGTTGCAACCGGGCTGGGGCAAAAGACCAGGGAAGATGCAGCCCGTGTAAAATTGGTTCAGGCAGCGGGGGGAAGTGTTGATTACCGGGAATTTGACCGGCCAACAATTATGCGCAATCAATCAACTCCGGACAATAAGGCCAGGATCCCTGTTGAAAATGACCCGGATTACCTTGATATACCGGCCTTTTTAAGGAGGCAGGCAGATTAAAACTCTGGGAGTAAGGCCTTGGGATTGCCTGATTATGATAATTGTTACTTGACAGATGAGCGATTTACCCTTACAAAGAACGGGGTTGGGGACCTTTTCCTTCAAAAAGGACAATAAAATCAATGATAAGGCAACGAACGCTTAAAAACGTTATTCGCGCTACAGGGGTTGGCCTTCATACTGGTAAAAAGATTTTTCTGACGCTGCGTCCGGCGCCAGTGAATACCGGTATCATTTTTCGACGGATTGATCTTAATCCGCCTGTCGAAATACAAGCGCGACCGGAAAATGTTGGCGACACTCAACTTTCAACTACTCTGGTTAAGCATCGCGTCAGAATCTCTACCGTTGAACATCTCTTATCTGCACTGGCCGGCTTTGGCATCGATAATGCGTATATTGATCTCAGTTCCGATGAAGTTCCGATTATGGACGGCAGCGCAGGTCCCTTTGTATTTTTAATTCAATCCGCGGGTGTTGTAGAACAGAATTCTGCCAAGTGTTTTATACGTATCAAGAAGAAAATCCGTGTTGAAGATCAGGATAAATGGGCATTTTTTGAACCTTTCAACGGTTTCAAGGTGGCGTTTACCATAGAATTTGATCATCCGGTTTTTAATGAAAAAAATTGTCATGCCGAGATTGATTTTTCAACGACCTCATTTGTAAAAGAGGTAAGTCGTGCACGGACATTTGGTTTCATGCGGGATGTAGAGTTGTTGCGTGAAAAGAACCTGGCGTTAGGAGGCAGCCTGGATAACGCCGTGGTTGTGGATGATTATCGCATCCTCAATGATGATGGCCTGCGATATGAAGATGAGTGTGTCAAACATAAGATACTGGATGCAATAGGTGATTTGTACTTATTAGGGCATAGTCTGATTGGTTCATTTTCAGGATATAAATCCGGTCACGCATTAAATAATCGTTTATTAAAAGAATTATTGGCTAATGAAACAGCTTGGGAATTAGTCAGCTTTGAAGATGTGGTGGATTTACCTATCTCATTCATTCAGCCGATTTCAGCTACTTCATAATAATAAAAGGCAAAAACAGACTAGGTATTGTATTTGCCAATTTTAAGCAGGGAGGTACGCAAGTCGCTGTCAGACATCGTAATTGCGACCGTATTTATAAAACTGGCTGCATCACTGGAAATAATTAAGCGCCTGACAGTTGTTTTATCCATTGGTTTGGATAAGGGAATGACTTTAATACGTATTGTTATTAAGGAGTTGGGATAGCATTCGTGCTGCATGTAACTGAGCATTTCCGGGATACAGTATCTCAGTTTTGCCGCCCAAGTAGGGGAATCGGTGTGCAGGATGAGCGTATTATTTGTGTAATTAGCAAGGATACAGTGTTCGTTTAGAGGTGGATTAAGATAAGCAAGTAATTTATTTTCAAGGTGTTGAAGATAATTTATATGCTGACATAAATTACCCAGCTGGCTATCACGATCCGAGAAGAGGGAACTTATTGGTAATGTTTTGCAACTTCGAGTATATGACATGCTATACAAAGTATACTGGATAGCCGGGGTGGAGAAAACTAATAAAGAACGGATATGGAACTAATAATTTTATCTGAAAAGCGATGCAAAACCAGTAAGATTTTACTGGGACCGAATAAGCTGTTCGCAGCTTGCTTGATGTTACTTCTGATCGCCGTTGTTGCCTTTTGTGCTGGCAGCTATTTAACCCTTAAATATTCGGCAAATGCCATTATTGTCCTGTATCAACAGGAGAAAAAAATACATAAACAGGAAATAGAACAGCAACGCGTCATGATTGACCAGGCAAAACGTGAAGCGGAAAGTAACCTTGATGCATTGGCAATGCGATTAAGTAAATTACAAGGTCATATTATGCGGCTGGATGCCCTTGGCGCACGCCTGGCTGCGATGGCTGACCTTGATGATATCGACTTTAATATTTTGGAGCCTCTCGGCATGGGTGGACCTGCAT
>JACQHV010000078.1 GCA_016198885.1 Gammaproteobacteria bacterium | reverse complement strand
GGATTCGGCTTCTTTAAGGATCTGAAAAATATGACTTTCGGTGTAGCGCGACTTCTTCATCGTAGAATCTCCTCTTCAGTAGAAAATTCTACTTCTAAACACCTTCATTTTCAGGGGGGATTACCGGAGGACTTGATCTGCCTCCGCCACCGCAGGAACCACATCCTGATGAATGCTGCGGCCGCGGTTGTGAACGCTGTGTCTATGTTTATTACGAAGAGGCATTGCAACGATGGGAAGAAGAAGTTATCCGGCTCAAGGCAGAACATGAAATGAGAATCAGGACGTCTTCTTCTGAAAACTGAATCAATCTCCAGACTGGGGAAACATTTTGTGTTAATTTGTTATATATTAATGTTTGCAAGATACCTATAATTACACTCTCTCAAAGATAGTTTTATCAATCCCGAATATTAAACTGTTAATCAGATTACACAATGACGGATACCATTTTCAGTAAAATCATTTCCGGAGAAATCCCTGCAGAAATCGTCTATGAAGACAGGCAATGTCTTGCCTTTAAAGATATTAATCCGCAGGCGCCCGTACATGTACTCGTAATACCAAAAAAAACCATTGTTAAAATTGCTGATGCATCTGAACCGGATGAAAAATTACTTGGTCATCTGATAGTTGTCGCCAGCAAAATAGCAAAGGACGAAGGTTGTGGAGATGCCTTCAGGCTTGTTATTAATAACGGTGAAAAAGCCGGACAGAGTGTTTATCATCTGCATATTCATTTACTCGCTGGCAGAAACTTCAGCTGGCCCCCGGGTTAATCAATTTTTAAAAATTATTACTTTCACAATTATCAATCTGTAAATTCTGACATGAAATACCAAACCGATGATTTGCGAATCGAATCCATCAAGGCAGTGACCTCCCCTGCTGAAGTATGCGAGGAAATACCGATTACTGATAAGGCAGCAAAGACAACCTATGAAACACGTTTTGCTATACATAATATATTGTACGGGGCAGATGACCGGCTTCTTGTCATCACCGGGCCATGTTCAATACACGATATCAAGGCCGCAAAGGAATATGCCTCCAGATTAAAGCCACTCATAGATAAATACAACGATGATCTGCTTATTGTTATGCGGGTTTATTTTGAAAAGCCCAGAACAACGGTGGGTTGGAAAGGGTTGATTAATGATCCGGATTTGGACGGTACTTTTCACATCAATAAGGGATTGCGTCTTGCGCGGCAACTACTGCTTGATCTTAACGAGATGGGTGTGCCCGCCGGCACTGAATATCTTGATCTCATCACCCCCCAATATGTCACTGATTTGATCAGCTGGGGTGCCATCGGCGCGCGTACGACTGAAAGTCAGGTGCATCGCGAACTTGCTTCCGGATTGTCCTGCCCTGTCGGTTTCAAGAACAGCACTGACGGGACAACAAAGATTGCTGTAGATGCTATCGGCGCAGCAAGACGTCCCCATCATTTTCTCTCCCTGCGTAAAGAAGGAAATTCTGCAATCTTTTCAACCAAAGGGAATCAGGACAGTCACATTATCTTGCGTGGCGGAAAAACTCCAAATTACGATCCGGAGAGTATCAATCGGGTTGCAAAAGAACTTGAGGACGCCAATTTATCTCCGCGTATTATGGTCGACTTCAGTCATGCCAATAGCCGCAAACAGCACCTGGCGCAGGTGGATGTATGTAAAGATGTGGCAGCACAAATTACAAACGGTGACAAACGCATATTCGGAGTCATGATTGAAAGTCATCTCGTCGCCGGTCGCCAGGAGGTTATTCCCGGCAAAGACCTGGTCTATGGACAAAGTATTACGGATGCGTGCCTCGGCTGGGAAGATACAAAGAAATTGTTTGCAGAGCTCGCTACGGCGTCGAACCAACGGCGCAATCCAGGCAGTAAAACCGGCATTAACTGAAATATTAATTTAACCAAGGTATGCAGGGGGCAATCTAGACAGACTTTGTTTGTGTTAATACCTTGTGACAGATAATCCCCAATACGTAAACAAATCCCGCCACTATGATAATAGTGGCGCCTGAAGGTAAATCAGGTTCATAGGAAATAACAAGACCCAAAGTTGTAGTCGCAATGCTAAGAATTATGGAAACTACCATCATGCGTTTGATTGTACCGGCAAACTGAGCAGCAGTTGCAGCAGGCAGGATCAACAAGGCCAGGACGAGGATCAAGCCAACAATCTGTATTAACAGCACTACAGTCAAGGCCACCATGCATAATAATAAAATATAAAAAAACTCAACATTTATACCACGTAAACGTGAAAATTCTTCATCAAATGCAGCAGCAAGAAACTGTTTGTAAAACAACATGACCGTGATGATAATCACAATATCAAGTATCAACATAAGATATAAATCCTGACCTGAAACCAGAAGAATGTTACCGAACATATAACTCATGAGATCGATGCTGTAACCGGGAGTGCGTGATATAAACAAAATTCCGATTGCCATGCCGACAGACCAGAATGCAGCTATAAGAATATCTTCATGTTGCCGCCAGTGCAGATTAATCCAGCCAATCAAAATCCCGGCAATCAATGCCGCAATCATTGCCCCTGCCAATGGTGAACTACCTATAAAGTAAGCAATACCCATTCCTGCCAGCACAGAATGCGCTATACCTCCGGCAAGAAACCCAATTCGTTTAACAACAACATAAGTACCGATTATTCCGCAACCGATGCTCGCCAACAAACACGCAAGCATTGCATGTTGCATAAAACTGTAATTAAAAAGCGCTGTAAAAAAATTACTCATTAGTCAAATCAATGTGAATGTTGGATCATCTTTACCGGCGCGCCATACAACTCTTCGATAATCTTGCCACTGATCTCTTCTGTGGTATGACAAACCAGTGTTTGATTCAGGCAGGCGACACGATCCACATAGCCCGAAATAAATCCGATATCATGTGATACAACAATGATCGTCATATGCTCATTGTATTGCTTCAGTAAACCAAAGATATCTTCTTCCACGCGCATATCGATATTAGCTGTCGGTTCATCAAGAATCAGAATGTCTGGCTTGCAGGCAAGAGCACGTGCAATCAGGACACGTTGCAATTGTCCTCCTGACAGGGAACCAACAGGTCGATACCGGATATCTGCAATCTCGACTGCCTGCATAGCCTGCTTTGCAATATCCCTGTCCTGTTTCAGATAAGGACCATACCATCGTGTATTACCAAGCCGGCCCAATAAGACCGTATCCTGCACAGTGATGGGAAAATCACGGGAAAATGTCGGATGTTGTGGTACATATCCAATCCTGGAACGTCCTTGTTCCGGAGTCATCCCCATTACAGTTATCATCCCGGTATCCGGTTGCAATAAACCGAGTATCAGTTTCAATAATGTGCTTTTTCCGCCGGCATTGGGCCCCACGATACCAAGAAATTCCTCCTCCCCTATTGCAAGGTTGATATTTTTAACCACGGGCATTCCGGAATAAGCAAAACTGACATCATCAAGCTGTATAACCGGATTCATGCTTATTTTGCCCCCTGAACTATGGCCTGTGTCACCCGGCGTAAATTTTCAATGTAATTCTCCGCAAGAGGATCCAGTTCAACCACCTCAGCATTGATTTCACGCGCAAGTATTTCAGCTGACGCATTATTAAATTGCCTTTGAACATACACAGTATGAATGTCTTCTGCTCTTGCCAATTCAATTAATCTGGTCAACTCTTTCGCTCTGACCTCACTTCCGTTTTGTTCAATCGGAACCTGTTTCAGACCATAGGCATCGGCAAAATAACCCCAGGCAGGGTGTGATACTATCAAATAGCGATGTTTGATATGCGCCAATTGATTACGAATAGTGCTGTCAAGTTCATCGAGTTCATTAACAAGAACTACATAGTTTATTTCATAATCATCTCTATGAAGTGGATCAAATTCGATCAATGCTGTTTTAATAAGTTTTGCCAGATATTTTGCATTTACAGGACTTGTCCACACATGAGCGTCCAGATCATGTTTTGTAATCTGAGTATCATGTTGATCATGATTTGATAAATTCCCGGTTAAAAAGTGGTGACAACAATTAATAATTCTTAAATTGCTGTTTAATCTTTCTATTTTTTCAATCAAGACAGACTCAAACGGAATGCCAATCCGGAAATAAATCCTGGAATTATTCAATGCTGTCATCTGCTTTGGAGTGGGTTCATAGGTTTCAGGACTCAGCCCGGGTTTAACCATGACTATTACGGCGACTCTGTCGCCACCAATGCGTTCCACCAGATATTTCTGCGGAAGGATGCTGACAAAAATATTTATTACGTCTGGCGTCTCTGCAAAAGCAATATGAAAAGGTTGAATACCGACCAGAAAGAAACACAAATAAAGAAATAATTTCCGCATCCCTGCTCCTTTATATATTCTCGGTTAAACATGCCGCGCACAGTCCCTTGATTTCAATCATCTCACGATCAATATGGAATCCCAGCGTGTCCGCTTTTTCAGCCAGGAGTTCACGTACCTCTGCGTCATCCATCTCTGCCACAGCGCCACAGGCACGGCAGATCAGAAATTGACCGATATGCCTGTGTTCCGGCTCACCGCAACCAACATAGGCAGTCAGGGATTCGATTTTGTGCACCATCCCTTCAGCCCGCAGGAAATCCAATGCACGATATACCGTCGGTGGCGCAGAACCACTATGTTCGTCACGCAATTTATCCAGTATGTCATACGCCTTGACCGGTTCGTGACTGCCCCACACCAGTTCCAGTACGCGGCGCCGCAGCCTGGTCAATCTGACGCCACGCGCAAGACAGGTCTTTTCCGCGGTTATCAAAGCAGAATCCAGGCACTTTTTATGGGAGTGACCATTCTCCTTGAAGGGCATCAATACCCGACTATGGGACTTATGTTTTTTCATAATTTAATGACTTGAAATAATGTTATGTTATAATATAACATTTAAGGTGTAAGCTGTTAATGCTCATGCTTCAGCTCAGGGGAAAATTCGCAATACTGCTGGCTGTGTTTCTGGTCTTATGCCAGTGGCTGGTGCTCACCCATGCAACAGAACACGTATTGAAAGCTGACAATTCCCGGTGCGCTGTCTGCGCCCTGGGAAACCACTATAAGCACTTTACGGTTATTGACGACACACCTCTTCCAGTTATCAAATTTCCACTCGATATTATTCTTCTCACATCCGGCCATTACACAAAACAAGCGGAATCTGCAAGCGCAATACGCGCCCCGCCTGAACATCCCCATATCTAGCAACATTATGTACCTGCACAAACCGCAATTCAGGTTTGCGGCATTCATTTTGAGTGGGGATAAGTTCAATGAAAAAAACATTAATCTGTTTATATCTATTGTTATTGTTCTGTCCATTGTTACTGGCAGAGGAAACCATACAACTTGAAGAACTCAACGTAACAGCCAGACCATTAGGCCTGGGCAGCCTTGAACATATTGCGCAACCGGTCTCTGTTTTGGGCGGGGACGATCTCGATAAGGTCAAATCACCCAGTATCGGTGAGACTCTGTCGAATGAAATCGGAGTCAATGCCTCTTTCTTCGGCCCGTTTGCGAGCCGTCCGATTATCCGTGGTCTGGGTGGACCACGCGTTCAAGTATTGCAAAGCGGCATCGGATCGATGGATGTGTCAACGATTAGTGTCGATCATGCCGTAACGATCGAACCATTTCAGGCGCAACAGATAGAAATTTTCAGAGGACCTGCAACATTACTTTACGGGAGTAGTGCTTCAGGCGGCCTGGTCAACATGGTGACCGGACGGATTCCTGAATATGTTCCTGAATATTTCACCGCTGCTGCTGAAACCCGTTTCAACTCGGTTAATCAGGAAAAGTTGTTAGCTTTTCGTACCGATGGCGGTGTGGATGATTTTGCCATGCACGTTGATGGCACATTGCGCGATACCAACAATTACAACGCGGTAGACGGTGAGATTTTAAACAGTGGATTTGATAATACGGATGTTAATATTGGTTCTTCCTATTTCTTTGATCGCGGTTTTTTCGGGGCTTCATTCGGGCGCCTGGAATCAACACATGAAGTTCCACTGGATCCGGATGATCCGGAAGCGGTATTTCTTGAAACAGAACAGGATCGCATTGATTTCGCCGCACAACTTGCAGAACCGTTTCCCGGATTTTCAGGTTTACGTCTTCGTGCTGCACATAATGACTATAATCACACGGAGTTTGAAGATCTCGCTACACCCGGCACGGTATTTTTCAATGATGAATGGGAAGGCAGGTTGGAATTACAGCACCTGCCTGTTGTAGACTGGTTCGGTTCGCTCGGTACGCAATTTAATCTGAGAAGTTTCAGTGCCAAGGGAGACGAAGCTTTCGTACCCGCGGTTAAATCACAGGGTATTGCAGTCTTTATTCTGGAAGATACCGATGTTGGAAACTGGCATTTTGAACTGGGTGGACGATTTGAATACAAACATTATGAACCGACGACCATTTCCGGCTTTTCATCGAATGATTTTGACGTCTATAGCATCGCGGGCGGAACACACTGGCATTTCACGGAAGACTATTCCCTGGGCCTCTCACTTTCACGATCACAACGGGTGCCAGCCGAGGAAGAGCTTTTTGCCAATGGACCCCATCTTGCGACTGGAAATTTCGAGATTGGTAATCCCGGTCTTGGTGAAGAAACATTGAACAATTTTGATTTATCATTTAAAAATGAAACAGGTCGCATTTCATGGACCCTGAATCTTTTTCTAAACTACATTGAAGATTTTATTTTCCTTGAAGGGCTCGATCTGGATAATGACGGTCAAACCGATCTGGTCGATGAAACCGGGGTACCCGGAGGTGAATTATTGTTAACACAAATTCAGCAGGATAATTCAATCTTTTATGGTGCAGAGGCAGAGGCAATTATCGGCCTGCTGCAAGGAGCACAGGGTGATTTGGGGCTGCGGCTGTTCGGTGATTATGTACGCGGCAAAGTGGATAGCGGAAATGATATTCCACGCATTTCACCACCCAGGTTGGGCGGTGGTCTGCTTTATGCCTTCAATCAATTACAGGCGGGTGTTGATCTGATCGAAGTATTCAAACAACGTGATGTTAATCCGCTGGAAACCGAGACGGACGGTTACACCCTGTTGAATGCGGATGTTTCATATAACTTCTCTCTGGATGGGACTGGTACGACCATATTTATCAGAGGGATAAACCTGTTTGATCAGGGGGCACGTCAGCACACTTCTTTTATAAAGGACCGTGCACCACTGCCAGGGCGCTCCGGGATGATCGGCATTCGCGCCAGATTTTGAATTTAACTATTTGTTTTCCAACAATAAACGTTATTCCGATGATTATATGATGTATAATTTTTATTACTTGGAGAAATAACTGCAATTGCCTGTGTCCAAACACGAAACATTAACCGATATTCAATACGATCAAACCCTGGATGCCAAGGGTTTGAACTGTCCCTTGCCTGTACTCAAGACAAAGGTCTTGCTGAATAAAATGCAACCAGGACAGATATTGTACGTCGAAGCCACTGATCCGCATTCAGTGGTTGATTTTGAGGCATATTGCGCCCGCACAAATCATGAACTCATGAATGTTATTGAATCTGAGCAGCTCTTCAAGTTTTATATCCGCCGTGCCGAGAATCCGAAAAAATTCTGAAAGTTTGATCTGTTACCTGCTGACAAATTCATCACTTCTATTACATTAAGTCTGTATATCATCCAAACTGGGTACATAGTATATACACCAATTAAGGTATATAGAGGATACTCAATTTTAATGATATCGTAATATTCGTTTTACACATTGCACTCTCGTGTCCCATCTAGGAGAAAGAATGTCCAAAGGGAAAATCCTCATTGTTGATGATGACCGCACAACTGTCTCGGTGATGCAAATTTACACTGAAAATAATGGCTATAAGGTTGTCGGTACAGCATCAAATGGAAGAGAGGCGATTGAAAATACCAAGGATTTTCAACCGGACCTCGTGCTTATGGATATTCATCTGGGCAAGGGACTCGATGGTATTGATGCGGCTGAAGTAATCATAAAACACCTTAAAGTCCCTGTGATTTTTGTAACCGCGCATACAGATGAAGCCACATTGGAAAGGGCAAAATCCGCCGGACCTGCCGGCTTTATTAATAAACCACTCAGAGAAACTGATCTACGGACAACGATAGAATTTGCACTGGCAAAAACAAAACCGGATAAACACAATTGCATAAATATAAAAATCTCTGTAGAGGATGTCCTGGAGAATTTATACGATCTCACTCCGGCTGAGGCCAGGGTTGCCGCAAAACTGATTGAATTCCCAGAATTGAAAAATGCGGCTGATGATCTGAATATCAGCACATCAACGGTGCGGACACATCTTAAAAGAATATTCCGCAAAACAAACACCAACCGGCAATCACTTCTGATTCACAAGATTATAACTGGTCCAGTCGGGCTATTAATTAAAAAGGATAATTCATAAAAATCCGTCGTTATTATTTTTTGTCCATGGGAAAATTGATTATAAAGATCGGTACGGTCACCCTGGAAGCTGAAATATTTGACACTGCCACAGCAAATGAAATACTGAAATATGTCCCCTTTACTTCATCTGCCCAGACATGGGGAAATGAAGTTTATTTTTCAACCCCTCTTAATGTGGAAAAGGAACCTGATGCACGGGATGTTGTTGAACAAGGCGAGTTGGCCTTTTGGGTTGAAGGCCAGTGCATCGCTATCGGATATGGAACTACCCCCGTATCGCACGGGAATGAAATCAGATTGGCGGATACAACCAATATTTGGGGCAGGTCTTTAACTGACGTCAGATCTCTGGCTCAAGTTAAGGATGGTGACCCGGTATTAGTAAAATTAACTGACTGATAATAAATTTGGGCCGCATCATTCAGTCTCCACTATCTCATAATCATGTGTGATTTTGGCCATTGCGCCCAGCATAATTGATGCCGAACAATATTTTTCAGCTGAAAGCTGGATTGCGCGCTTAACACTTTTTTCCGCAAGCCCCTTTCCGCTTACTATGTAATGAATATGTATATCAGTAAATATCTTCGGATGCTCATCTGCACGATTGGCGGTAATCTTTACATCACATCCGGATAATTTTTGCCTGGATTTTTGCAGGATTGATACAACATCGTAGGTACTGCAGGCACCCATGCTGAGCAGCAACATTTCCATGGGGCGTGGACCCAGATTACGCCCACCACCTTCAGGAGGCCCATCCATAACAACCGTATGACCACCCGAGGATAAACCGATAAAGGCAGCTCCCCCTGCCCACCTTAATTGAGTTTCCATCTATATCTCCAACTGGTTGAAAATCCGGAAAAAGGGTAACATAACTTTATTCTCTATAAGAGTATGCCATATCCGGCGTAAGTCTTGCTGCTCGAAGGGGTAACAGCTACATGGCCGACATTACATATCGTGATCAGGAAACCATTATTTCGCGCTTCCTCGAACATTGCCACCAGAAGGAATATCCTGCCAAAAGCGTAATCATCAAGGAAGGTGATCCAAGTATCGATCTTTTTTACATAATGGATGGATCAGTAACCGTCCAGGCAGAAGATCAAAAAGGCCATGAGATTGTGCTCGCTTACCTGAATCCTGGTGATTTTTTCGGTGAAATCGGGCTCTTTGATGAAGAGCATAAACGGACTGCCTTCGTGCGTGCAAAAACAAAATGCATGATCGCGAAAATCAACTATGAGCGTTTTAAATCCCTGCAAACAATCTTCCCGGAATTACTGTTTTCAATTGCGTCCCAGATGGCCATCAGGTTACGCAAAACCAGCGGTAAAGTCCGTGATCTGGCATTTACCGATGTACAAGGCCGGGTTGCAAGGGCATTATTGGAATTGTGCAAGGAGCCAGATGCCATGACACATCCCAATGGCATGCAGATCAAGATCACTCGTCAGGAACTTGGACGAATAGTCGGCTGCTCCCGCGAGATGGTCGGGCGCGTGCTGAAATGCCTGGAAGAAGGTCACCTTATATCGGTCAACGGAAAAACCATTGTCGTATTCGGGACACGTTGACAGATTAGGTGGAAGGAGATCCTTGAACTCCGGTAATCCCAACCTTGACAAGAAGTAACAGAGTACAGAAAATCCCGCTTCCTTAATTTCCAATGGCTATGTAGCTCAGCTGGGTGAAGCCGATAAAGAAAAATGTCCAGTGGACATTTTTCCGGACGAACGCCGAGTCAGCGGATGACGAGGCCGGGCCATTAGCGAGACCAGGATGACATACATGGATGTATTAATGTCGCGAGAGGACAGGAGTCCGTAGCGACCGGTCGAGCTTAGGGCTATGGTTAGTAAACCATGGGAATTAAACGTAAGAATTTTTCAAACGAAGGCTATGTAGCTCAGGCGAAGAGGATAAAGAAAATGACACTTAACGTGTCATTTTCTCTCTGAGCGGCTTGTACAGGAAGTTCAAGACCGTGTCACTTAGCGAGATATGGACGATCGAGCTTAGTGACCAAAGTTACCGAAGCCATTAATATGACAGAAGATAGTTATGTGAAACCATGGCTATGTAGCTCAGTTGGTTAGAG
>JACQHV010000054.1 GCA_016198885.1 Gammaproteobacteria bacterium | reverse complement strand
TGGTTCTACAGCGATTCGCATAATGACCTTCCATTGCTCAATTACGTCACTCATCCAATTGCCGTAGACCCGGATAACATCCTGCGGGAAGAGGCGGAAAAGCGGGGCTGGCCCATTATCAGTTTGCGCTGAAAAACAGTAATTGGTGAATGGTGATTAGTGATTGGTTGTTTTTTTACCAGTCACTATTCACCAATCACTAATCACTTGTCAGGTTCAGCCAAGCAGCTTGGCAACTGTGTCTCTTTCCTCTTCCAACTCCTTTTGTGTTGCCTCCATTTTAGCGCGGCTGTATTCGCTGATCTCTAGACCCTGTACAATTTTATAATCACCTTTCTTGCAGGTTACGGGAAAGGAATACATGAGGCCCTCCGGGATACCGTAACTGCCATCACTGGGCACGGCCATACTGGTCCAGTCATCCTTTGGTGTGCCCAGCACCCAGTCATTCATATGATCAATGGCGCTACTTGCGGCGGAAGCCGCGCTGGAGGCCCCCCTCGCTGCAATAATCTCTGCACCGCGTTTGGCCACTCTGGGGATATATTCATTTTTATACCAGTCCTTATCAACCATATCCTTGGCCGGTTTACCTGCGATCGTGGCGTGACTGATATCAGGATATTGCGTGGTGGAGTGATTACCCCAGATCGTCATCTTCCTGATATCACTGATACGAGAGTTTGTCTTTGCGGCCAATTGCGCCAATGCACGATTATGATCAAGCCGTGTCATGGCCGTAAAATTACGGTGATCCAGATCAGGGGCATTCATCATGGCGGTATGAGCGTTAGTATTGGCAGGATTGCCAACCACGACTATCTTTACAGTACGTTTGGCGTTGTCGTTCAATGCCTTGCCCTGCACTTTGAAGATCCCGCCGTTGGCTGCGAGCAAATCACTGCGTTCCATCCCCGGCCCGCGCGGTTTCGCGCCTACAAGCAACGCATAATCCACATCCCTGAATGCCTTGTTCGCATCATCAGCCAGTACATAACCCGCAACCAGAGGAAATGCACAATCATCTATTTCCATCACCACGCCTTCAAGCACCTTCATGGCAGGTGCAATTTCCAGCAATTGCAATATGACCGGCTGATCCGGTCCAAGCATTTCTCCAGCGGCAATTCTGAATAATAACGAATAACCGATCTGCCCGGCCGCCCCCGTAACCGCTACACGGACTGGTGGCTTCATCTTTACACTCTCCTTATAAATAGTTTCTTAAGTATGCCTTGTCTGCTAACCACGTTTTCCCATTGGTACATAATCACGTTTCTTTGTACCGATATAGAGCTGTCGCGGACGCCCAATGCGGAAATCCGGATCTTCCATCATCTCCAGCCATTGTGCGATCCAGCCCGCCGATCTGGCCAGTGCAAACATGACGGTATACATCGTGGTAGGAATGCGCAGGGCTTTGAGAATAATCCCGGAATAGAAATCCACATTGGGATAAAGTTTACGTTCTATAAAATAATCATCTTTGAGAGCAATCTCCTCAAGCTTCATCGCAATTTCAAACAATGGTTGTTCAATAGTATTATCAATATCATCAAGCAAATCATGACATGCCTTCCGGATTATCGTTGCACGCGGATCAAAGTTTTTATACACGCGGTGACCAAATCCCATAAGCCGGAAGGGATCATCCTTGTCTTTTGCCCTGGCAATGAATTGCGGGATGTTATTCGGGTCCTTAATCTCGGTAAGCATCCTCAGTACCGCTTCATTTGCCCCGCCGTGCGCCCTTCCCCACAGTGTTACAATCCCGGCGGCAATACAGGCAAATGGATTCGCCTCAGCGCTGCCTGCCAGGCGCACAGTGGATGTTGATGCATTTTGTTCGTGATCTGCGTGCAGAATCATCAAGAGGTCCAGGGCGCGAATTGCAGTTGCACTGGGGATATATGCACGATTGGGTAAGGAAAACATCATGTTGAGAAAATTATGAACATAACCCAGATCGTCCCTTGAATAGACAAACGGATGGCCCATCGCATGTTTGTAACAATGCGCAGCCAGGATTGGCATCTTGGCGATCACGCGCTTCGCAGTTACATCGCGGTCTGCCGGATCATTGATATCGAGTGCTTCGTGATAATAGGAAGACAGCGCCCCCATAATCCCGACAAGGATTGACATGGGGTGGGCATCATAGCGATATCCTGTATAGAAACGTTCCAGGTGTTCATGCACCAGGTTACGTTTGTTCAAATCTGCACGAAAGTCATCATACCGTTCCTTGGTGGGTAATTCCCCGTAGAGGAGCAGATAACACACTTCGAGATAGGTACTCTGTTCAGCGAGTTGCTCAATGGGATAACCACGGTGCAGGAGCACACCTTCTTCACCATCAAGATAAGTAATGGCGCTACGGCATGCAGCCGTAGTGAAAAATCCGGGATCAAAGGTAAACATCCCGAGTTTACTGTAAAGGGATTTCGTATCGATAACGGGGGCACCGTAGGTACCATATAAAACTGGACACTCTATCTGTTCGCCCGTTCTGTTATCAATAATAGTAACGGTATCAGCCAACAGGCCACCTCCCCTGCAGGTTTAACATTTTATAGTTATAATTTTTTAGGATACCGCTCAATATGGCATTGCAGCAAGTTTCAATTATGTGTTATCTACTGAAAAATTGTTCATCTCATGACAAAATAGTCATATCGTCTAAACTTGTAACAATAACTATCAGAACAACATAAACTGATAAACCCTAGTGCTTGAGAAATAGGGGATTTAAAGAAAAACAACATAAATTTATGCGTATATCCCCCATGCAGATATACTGTTTAACAGCAATAAGGCCGAATTATGGACAAGATGATACCTTCTTATCTTTATAGCGGGAACGCCTGGTTTATTGAAGATATGTATGAGGCCTATCTCGCGGATCCTGGCAGTGTTGACAGCGATTGGCGGCAATACTTTGAAACACTGAAAAAAACTGATCCTGATACGCGGCGGGATATCCCTCATTCACCCGTACGTCATGCGTTTTACGAGGCGGGCAAGCACAGGACCGCAACTAAAATCCAGCCGGTATGCGATAATATAATTGCAGATCATCAGAAACAGGTTGCTGTTCTGCAAATGATCAATGCCTATCGCTTCCGTGGCCATCGTCAGGCCAGTCTTGATCCATTGAAACAATATGAACGGCCGGATGTGCCTGAACTCAATCCTGAATATCATGGACTCACGAATGCCGACATGGATAGTAAATTCAACACCGGCTCACTGCAGCATGACAGTGAGGAAATTCCTTTACGTCAGATCATCGATGTCGTCAAGACCACCTATTGCCGGACTATTGGTGCAGAATACATGCATATTAATGAAACCGAGCAGAAGCGCTGGATTCAGCATCGGCTTGAACCATGTCTTGCCACACCTGATTTCGATAAAAATAAAAAACTGCATATTCTGGAACGCGCCATTGCTGCCAATGCCCTTGAGGAATACCTGCACACCAAATATGTAGGACAAAAACGCTTTTCACTTGAAGGCGGAGAAAGTCTGATTCCGTTACTGGATGAGTTGGTCCAGGAGGGTGGCAAACAACAGATTAAAGAGATTGTCATTGGTATGGCACATCGTGGCCGTATTAATGTGCTGGTCAATACTATCGGCAAGCTTCCCATTGATCTATTTAAAGAGTTTGAGGGTAAAGGTAGTATTGCCACCAGTTCCGGGGATGTTAAATACCATCTGGGTTATTCATCTGATATTGAGACACCCGGCGGACCGGTTCACCTGACGCTTGCCTTCAACCCCTCGCACCTGGAAATCATCGATCCAGTTGTGGAAGGTTCTGTCCGGGCACGGCAGGATCGGCGCAAAGACCATGATCATAATCAGGTCCTTCCCATCCTGCTCCATGGTGATGCGGCATTTGCCGGGCAAGGTGTCGTCATGGAAACATTCAATCTCTCCCAAACACGCGGTTATACCACCGGCGGCACAATCCACATCATTATCAATAATCAGATTGGCTTTACCACCAGCGACCCGCTGGATTCACGATCCACGTTATATTGCACTGATGTCGCCAAGATGGTGCAGGCACCTATCTTTCATGTCAATGGCGATGATCCCGAGGCCATAGTCTTTATCGCAAAACTGGCACTCGATTTTCGCATGGAATTTAATAAGGATATCGTAATCGACATGGTGTGTTTTCGAAAGCATGGTCACAGCGAGGCCGATGAACCTGCTGCAACCCAGCCCGTCATGTATAAACAGATCAGAAAACACCCTGGCGCGCGCAGGATTTATACAGAAAAACTTATTAATGAAAAATTATTAACACAGGAGGAGGCAGATAAAATTCTCGCCACCTATGTCCATTCTCTGGAATCAAACCAGGCGGTCGCCGGACCACAGGCAAGAAATGTCATTCACGATTTCCTTATTGACTTTACGCCATATAAAGGGACTCATTGGGATGCAGCGACAATTACAAGTATTGATGCTGATACGGTCAAACGCCTGGCACAGCGTATAACAGACATACCAAAAGAGTTTGTATTACATCCCACGGTAAATCGGATTATTGATAACCGGCGCAAAATGAGCACCGGCGAATTACCTATGGACTGGGGGTTCGCCGAGACCATGGCCTATGCATCATTAGTTGATACCGGTCACCCGATAAGATTATCAGGACAGGACAGCGGTCGCGGGACATTCTTTCATCGTCACGCCGTGATTCATGATCATGAAACCGGAGCGACCTATCTGCCCTTGCGGCATATCAGTGACACACAGGCAGATTTTCTGGTGATTAATTCCACCTTATCAGAAGAGGCGGTACTCGCCTATGAATATGGTTACAGCAGCGCTGAACCAAATTCCCTGGTGATCTGGGAAGCCCAGTTTGGCGACTTTGCCAATGGCGCCCAGGTGGTATTCGATCAGTTTATCAGTTCTTGCGAAGCCAAATGGGGACGCTACTGTGGCCTGACAGTATTTTTACCTCATGGTTATGACGGGCAAGGACCTGAACACTCTTCCGGCCGGCTGGAACGCTACCTGCAATTATGCGCCCAGGAGAATATGCAGGTCTGTGTGCCCAGCAGTGCAGCACAAATGTTTCACATGATACGGCGTCAGATTTTACGCCCTTACCGCAAACCATTAATTGTGATGAGTCCGAAAAGTCTGCTACGGCATAAACTCTCCACATCACCGATCGAAGAACTCATGACTGGCAAGTTCCACACAGTCATTGATGAGATTGATGATCTTGATCCTGCGGCCATCACACGACTGTTGTTCTGCTCGGGCAAAGTGTTTTACGATCTGCTGGAGGCACGCAGGGAAAACAAAATCAATAACATTGCCATTGCCCGGATTGAACAGTTATTCCCCTTCCCGATGGATTCAGTCAAACGTGTCCTGAGCCGTTATGCAAACCTGAAAGAAGTCGTCTGGGTGCAGGAAGAGCCCAAGAATCAGGGCAGCTGGTATTACATGCAGTCACGCGGCACCATGATTGGTTCCTTAAGTGAGCAGCATACGCTGGGTTATGCAGGACGTTTTTATTCGGCCTCGCCTGCCGTTGGTTACATGTCCTTGCATCTGGAACAGCAACGGCAACTTGTTTCGGATGCCCTGCAACTCGATAAACTTGAGGTCACCCACAAAAAAAGTGTTATTCACGCACAACGTTAGTGAGTTCCAATAAAAAGTGTGATTAACGTTAAAACGTGCAGAGAGTTTAAAGGAGATTAGCGTGCTAGTTGAAGTTAAAGTCCCCGTGCTTGCAGAATCAGTGGCGGAAGCCACTCTGATGAACTGGCATAAAAATATTGGTGATACCGTAAACCGTGGTGACAGTCTGATTGATATCGAAACAGACAAAGTCACACTTGAAGTTGCTGCACCTAATAACGGCATTCTCACACAGATCCTGAAACAAGGCGGTGAAGAAGTTTATAGTGACGAGGTCATTGCCCGCATCGAAACCGAAATTAGCGAGGCAAAAACTGTTGAGGTTCCAATATCGATCAAGACTGCTGCTCCCCCGCTACAACAAAGCCTGCCTGATATAGAACCCTTGAAACAGACAGATGAACCCAAACTCAGCCCTGCTGTGAGAAACTTGTTACATCAACACCAACTCAACGCGGCAGATATTCCAGCCAGCAGTACAGATGGTCGTCTGACCAAAGAAGACGTCCTAAAACATATCGAGAGAACCGGCGCTGTACAAAAAGTCAGGGCAGCCCCTGCCCCCAAAACTGAACAGCCCAAACAGGCCCCTGTATCAACACCAAAATCTGCGCCACAACCACAACCGGTTGCAAAAAAATCTATTGCCAAATCCCCAGTACAAACACCCATGAGCGGTGATCGCGCGGAAGAACGCGTGCCCATGACCCGGTTGCGCAAGCGTGCAGCAGAACGTTTGCTCATGGCGCAACATGAAAACGCCATCCTGACCACGTTTAACGAAGTCAATATGCAGCCCGTGATTGATTTGCGTAACCGTTATAAAGAAGAGTTCGAAAAAATCCATGGCGTCAAATTGGGCCTGATGTCATTTTTCACCAAGGCAACCGTCGAGGCGTTGAAAAAATTCCCGGTCATTAATGCCTCTGTTGACGGAGAAGATATTATTTATCATGGTTTTTTCGACATAGGCATTGCGGTGAGCTCACCCCGTGGGCTGGTTGTCCCCATCATCCGTGATGCTGACGAGATGTCATTTGCTGCCATTGAAACCAGGATCAGGGAATATGGAGAAAAGGCGCGGGATTCCAAACTGACCATCGAGGATCTGACGGGGGGCACCTTTACTATTACCAACGGTGGAGTGTTTGGGTCATTGCTATCCACACCCATTATTAATCCTCCACAAAGCGCCATCCTGGGTATGCATAAAATGCAGGAACGTCCGGTAGCTGAGAAAGGCCAGGTAGTTATCAGGCAAATGATGTATCTGGCCCTGTCCTATGATCACCGCATTATTGATGGAAGAGAGGCGGTACAGTTTCTGGTTTCTATAAAAGAACAAATTGAAGACCCCACCCGATTACTGTTACAGGTCTAGGACATTGAATGCAGAATTTTGACGTTGTTGTCATCGGCGCCGGACCTGGCGGCTATGTAGCTGCAATTCGCTGTGCACAACTCGGATTATCCACGGCCTGCGTCGAAAGCTGGCTGAATGAAGAAGGCAAACCCGCATTGGGTGGTACTTGCCTGAATGTCGGTTGTATTCCTTCCAAAGCCCTCCTCGATTCTTCCCATCATTTTGCACATATGAAACACGAGGCAATCGAGCACGGCATTACTGTTACCGGTGTCAGCATCGATGTAAACAGAATGATCACGCGCAAGGCAAAAATAGTCAGTATGTTGACTCAGGGTATCGCAGGCCTCTTTCGAAAAAACAAGGTGGAATGGTTACAGGGGCATGGTCGCCTGTTATCTGCCAATCAGATTGAGATTACTCCCCTGGCCAATGCAGGCACGGAAAAAACAATTGTCTCGGCAAAACATATCATCATCGCAACCGGTTCTGTCCCGGCGAAAATTCCCCCTGCCCATGTGGATCAGGACCTGATTGTCGATTCCACCGGGGCACTATGTTTCAACCAGGTCCCCAGGACGCTCGGTATCATCGGGGCCGGGGTGATCGGCCTGGAACTCGGCAGTGTTTGGAAACGTTTGGGATCAGAAGTAGTTATCCTGGAAGCATTGGAAGATTTTCTCGCGCCGGTTGATCGGCAGATTGCAAATGAGGCGTGGAAAACTCTTCAGAAACAGGGACTGGATATCAGGCTGGGCGCCAAGGTTACGGGGACGGGCTCTAATAATCAACAGGTGATCGTGACCTATCAGGACAAGGAGGGTAAACATCAGTTCAATGTCGATAAGCTGATTGTCTGTGTCGGCCGTAAACCCAATACCGAGGGTCTTGGCGCAGATGAATGCGGTCTTATTCTTGATGAGCGGGGTTTTATCGAGGTGGATGAACACTGCCGTACCAATCTTCCCAATGTTTACGCCATCGGCGATGTAGTGCGTGGCCCGATGTTGGCGCATAAGGCCTCCGAGGAAGGTGTTGCTGTGGCAGAGCGCATTGCCGGTCGCACAGGTCACATGAATTATGCGGCCATTCCCTGGGTAATTTATACCTGGCCGGAAATCGCCTGGGTCGGCATGACCGAACAGGAATTAAAAGATGCTGGTATCAATTATCGCTGCGGGGTATTTCCCTTTGCCGCCAGCGGGCGCGCCCGCGCCATGGGCGAGACCGGGGGGGGTATGGTAAAGATACTTGGCGATGCCAAAACAGATCGTATTCTCGGCGTGCACGTTATTGGACCCAATGCCTCTGAGTTAATCGCCGAGGCGGTGCTGGCTATGGAATTTGACGGCAGCACAGAGGATATAGCCCGTACGATTCATGCTCACCCAACACTTGCCGAGGCCATGCATGAGGCCGCCCTGGCTGTAGACGGAAGGCCCGTCCATATCTAATTTAATTAAACTGCCTAAACCGTTTTCTACAACTTACCGTGAAAAAATTGGTGCATCTCAACCAATAAATACACATCCCTGTGTATTATCTAACCGCATAATTGGCGCTGATTAATTCCAGCTTTGCAGCTTGATCTTCCAGCTGCCATCCTTTTGCTGCTCGTATACGGTGGACATATTGCCGTCGAAGTGAATGACGTTCCCATCGGCAGCAACGCGAGTTGCTTCCCAGAGCGCGGTCTGATAAGCAGTATCACCTTCGATACGAAGATCGACTGTGTTGATCGCATACTTGCCAACCCCGACACGCAGAAGACCATCCCAGTATGTTTTAATAGCTGCATGATCCGAAAGAATCTCACTGCTGGGCGGCATGACAACGGCATCCTCGGTATACACATCCAGCAATGTCTTTGTATTTCCCTTGTTTAAGGCAGACACCCAGCTTAAATTGCTCTCTTCAATAGCAATAGAGTGATTAGTGCCGGATACAGCCACCGGTGCAAATACAACAGCAAGTAGTAAACCGGGGAAAAGATGTAATAGTTTCATAGCTTTCTCCTTTAGGTTGTTACTGAATAACCCGAACTATCAATCATTCAATAATTAGAATGATTGATGCATTGCAATAAAAGATAGGGTTAAACGTCCTGGTTTACAATGATGTGTTTGTTGATACATTATTTCTTAACAAGAAACAATCAAATCGATATTTATGGACCGATTAACCAGCATGAAGGTGTTTGCGACAGTCGCCAGACTTGGCAGCTTTTCTGCAGCGGCCGAAGAATTGGGTATTTCCAAGGCGATGGCGTCCAAACATCTTAATCATCTGGAAAACAGCCTGGGGATCAGGTTATTAAACAGGACAACCCGTCATTTGAGTCTGACCGAGGTCGGAATGGCTTACCGTGAACGGATCAACAGTATTTTAGTGGACATTGAAGACACTGAACTGGCAGTTACCCGGTTGCACTCTGAACCACGCGGGACGTTAAGGATCATGGCGCCGCCTTCATTTGGTTCTTTTCATCTTGCCCGCACCATTACTGCATACAAGGATAAATATCCGAATGTCATGATAGAAATGATACTGGCCGACAGGACGCCCGACCTCATCGAGGAAGGCCTGGATATGGCAATACATGTTGGTGAAATGAATGATACGAGCCTCATTGCCCGCAAGCTGACTTCAACCCGGAGGGTGGTCTGCGGCTCCCCCAAATATCTGCAACTCAAAGGAATCCCGGAAGTACCAGCGGATCTTAAAAATCATAATTGTCTCACTTTTTCACACCATAGCTCATTTACTGAGTGGAAATTCAAAATCAATGGTACCGAGACTACAGTACACACCACGGGAAATTTAAAATCCAATGTGGCTGATCCATTGCGTATCGCTGCAATTGAGGGATGTGGTCTTGTGCAATTACCCACCTATATGTTGGGCCTGGATATACAATCAGGACAATTACGGCCTGTCCTCGAAAAATATGAACCGGTCGAATTGCCCATTTATGCGATATATGCTCATCGAAAACACTTATCAACAAAGTTACGCACTTTTGTAGATTTTATTTATGAATTATTCCAACCCACCCCCTATTGGGACGAATGGATATCAGGAAATTGACCGCCCTCTGATAATCATTCAGTGTATCTAAAGAGGCGGATTGGGGGTTTCATTTATATGAAATGAACCTTGGCTAGAGTCGAAGAACGATTTCTGATACTATCGTTAAAATTTTGTGCACTGCAGCGTAAATTTAGGATTTATCTGAAATTAACCTTTTGAATTTCATACCCCGATAGAAGATGAGGAGGAAACTGAATATGTCAGAAAAAGTTGTCATTGTATCGGCGGGCCGTACTGCCGTCGGGAGTTTCGGTGGTGCTTTAGCGGATTTACCCGCTCATACATTGGGGGCAAAAGTGATAGCCGGCGTGTTGCAACGAGCCGGTATAAAACCCGAACAGGTTGATGAAGTGATTTTCGGTCAGGTATTGACTGCGGGCTGTGGTCAGAATCCTGCCCGTCAGGCTGCGATTGAAGCCGGACTGCCACATACCATCCCCTGTATGACCATTAATAAGGTCTGTGGTAGTGGTCTGAAAACCGTTCATCTCGCTGCACAGGCCATCCTGTGCGGTGATGCCGAGATTATCGTGGCTGGTGGCCAGGAAAATATGAGTCTCGCACCGCATGTATTACCGAAATCACGCTCTGGCATGAAGATGGGTGAGTGGAAAATGCAGGATTCCATGATCGTGGACGGCCTTTGGGATGCCTTCAATAATATTCACATGGGCATTACCGCTGAGAATATTGCCAAACAATATAATATATCCCGTATCGAGCAAGATGAGTTTGCCGCCAAGACCCAACAGAAGTATGAAGCAGCTCAAATACAGAATAAATTTGCCGATGAGATCATTCCGGTTGAAATCCCGCAACGCAAGGGCGAACCCATTGTATTCGACAGAGATGAATTTCCGCGCGCGGGAGTAACCGCTGAAAGCATCGCCAAGATGCGCCCGGCCTTTGACAAGGATGGTACAGTGACTGCCGCTAATGCCTCCGGTATTAATGATGGGGCCGCTGCTGTCATCGTCATGTCCGAAAGCAAGGCAAAAAAGCTTGGCTTGAAACCACTGGCGACGATAAAGGCCTATGCCAGCGCCGGTGTCAATCCAGCCATAATGGGCACAGGTCCTATACCAGCCACGAAGAAATGTCTGGAAAAGGCAGGCTGGACTATTGATGATCTGGACCTGATCGAAGCCAACGAGGCATTTGCTGCACAGGCCATATCCGTTAACCGGGAACTCGGCTGGGATCCAGCCAAGATCAATGTAAATGGCGGTGCAATCGCACTGGGACATCCCATCGGGGCTTCAGGATGTCGTGTCCTGGTCACCTTGCTCCATGAAATGAAACGTAGAAATGCCAAAAAAGGCCTGGCCACATTGTGTATCGGTGGTGGTCAGGGGGTTGCGCTGGCGGTCGAGAGATAAGCGTTATGTCTGATCTGAAAGGAAAAGTGTCCCTGGTCACCGGGGGAACCGGTGGTATCGGCGCTGCTATTTGTCTGCGGCTTGCTGATTCAGGCGCAAAAGTAGCCACCAATTACCGTAACGAGGAAAAGGCCAAAAAGTGGCAAAATGAGGTCAAGAAAGGAGGTTATGATATCAATATTTATCAGGCAGATGTTTCTGATTTCGACGCCTGTGTTAACCTTGTAAAAATGATTGAAAGTGAACTTGGTCCTATTGATATCCTTGTCAACAATGCCGGCATTACTAAAGACGGCTCTTTTCGCAAAATGAGCCAGGAACAGTGGAATGATGTAATAAAAATCAACCTTGACAGCCTGTTCAATGTTACCAAACAAATTGTCGACGGCATGTCAGAACGTGGCTGGGGTCGCATCATTAATATTTCATCAATCAATGGTCAAAAAGGACAGTTAGGTCAAACCAACTATTCAGCAGCCAAGGCAGGTATGCATGGTTTTACCATGGCTCTTGCCCAGGAAGTCGCACGCAAGGGAATCACTGTAAATACTGTCTCGCCGGGATATATTGCGACCGAAATGGTCATGGCAGTTCCTGAGGATATCCGTAACAAGATTATCGCCAGCATTCCGGTAGGTCGCCTTGGCAAGGTTGAAGAAATTGCCGCGTTAGTCGATTTTCTGGCCTCGGATGAGGCCGCTTTTGCCACTGGCGCTGACTTTTCCATGAATGGCGGCCAACATATGATGTAATTGACTGTTTAAGTGGAAAGCAGAAAGTTAAAAGTTTAAAGTAATGTCAGAAATTAATTCATGATGCCTGATACCGGAATATCTGATGTTTTCTTTTAACTTTACACTTTAAACTTTATACTGATTAAGATGAGCGAAATCCGCATTATTAAAAAATATCCAAACCGCCGTCTGTATGATACAGAAGAGAGTAAATACATCACTTTGGATGACGTCAAGCAACTGGTTCTTGCAGGCGTTGATTTCCTCGTTAAAGATGTCAAAACAGATGAGGATCTTACCCGTAATATCCTGTTACAGATCATCTCTGAGCAGGAACATGATGGTGAACCGTTTTTCTCTACCGAGCTGTTGACACAAATCATCCGTTCTTATGGTGATTCACTGCAAAGCATCGCAGGAGATTATATCCAGAAGAGCATGCAATTATTCGTCGAGCAACAAAAACAGATCCAGGAAACAATGGCAGCTAATCCAATAAAGGCGATGACAGAATTTACCAATCAAAACATCAAAATGTGGCAGGAAATGCAGGATAATTTTTTCAAGGCCGCAGGTTTAAAGACAGACGATAATTCAAAATAACAATCACCCGATACAACTCGGTATTAGAACCAATAATTAATTACCTGGGGTGCTTACTGCATGATTAATGCAATGACTTTGGCTCTTTACCATGACATGGTTACTGAATTTACTAATCATTTACAGAAGGTACAAAACAATATGCTGAAATGCTGGCATGATCCTGTTGAATTTAGCCTTAATTCCTTTTTCGGTTTTACAGAATTCGCCCATACATCAGTTAGCCAGCTTGCACATCATCACACTGACGCATTCACTTCTTATTTTAATCCTGAACCCGCTCGATCCGGCACGCTAAACAGAAAAACCGGTAGAAGAATTGAAACAAATCGTGTTGCTGTCGTAACTGGCGGGATCGGTGGCATTGGAACAGAAATCTGTAAACGACTGTTTAATGATGGTAACCAGGTGGTTGCCACCTTTATTGCCATTGAAGCAGAGCATGCCGGAACATGGCAGAAAAAACACCGGAAAGAAGGCTACGCAATTGATATTATTGAATGTAATGTTACTGATTTTTCATCCTGCAAGAAAATGTCCAGGCAATTGGAGAAAGAATATGGCCGGGTGGATATTCTTGTTAATTGTGCCGGCATTACCCGTGATTTTACCCTGAGAAACATGGAAATTGAGCACTGGCATGCAGTGCTGGATACCAATCTTGACAGTGTCTTTAATGTCACCCGAAATTTCATTAATCACATGATCAAGCAAGGCTATGGCAGGATAATCAATATTTCCTCGGTTAACGGCCAGAAAGGACAGTTTGGTCAAACAAATTATTCTGCCGCCAAGGCGGGGATGATTGGATTTACCAAATCTTTAGCCCTGGAACTGGCTGATAATGGTATAACGGTCAATACAGTATGCCCGGGGTATGTAGGAACGAGCATGGTGGAAGCTATTCCGGAACACATTAAAAATAATATCATTGCCAAAATTCCGGTAGGGCGTCTGGCCAAACCGGCCGAGATTGCTGATGCAGTTGCATTCCTGGCTGCGGAAAACTCCAGCTACATTACCGGCTCGGAAATCTCTATTAATGGGGGTCTTTATATGGGATAAACGATTTATCAATAAGAGAATCAATTGCCCAGTATCGTTTAATAAATCCAATAGATAAATAAGAGAATCAAGATTACCCACCCCATGTATTTGTCGAGCAATCATAAAATATCATTTCACAATTAGTTATCCACAAAATGATACAATTTTCCTGGTTTTCATTTAAAAAACATGATGAATTTGCCAATAATCTCGCCGTTGAGTTTATACAACATTGCCCCCCTGATCTTGTTTACAAGCCAAAGAACAGAAAAGCTAATAATAAACTTAACAAAGCGATAAATAATCTTTACACGCTGGCGCACTCTTATCGAAGCAATATAAAACTTAATATCTACACAAAGGCCAGAATTGGTAATAAATTCATGTGGTCTTTAAAAGAGGCCGGCTATGACGATGCACTTATTGAAGAACTGACAAACGGAATATTACTCGCACTCAGCGGTAAGAAATAAATTATTTTATTATCTTATATACTAAATTACCTCAAACAGTTCAGACTCTAATTTATTTCTGAAACTTTTCATCCTGTTTTCAGTATCCTCTTGAGCGAATCAAGATAAGGTTCATAATTTCTCCAACGCTCAACCGAGGAAGTATAGATTGGTTGCCGTACCTGCCAATTACTGGCAGTCATAACCGGCCGTTTTGTCTTATGAAAAGAAAGACATCGTTTTTCCCACGGCATTCCAATATATTCAATCAATTTCCGGCTCTCTTCTTCCTGATTACTGATTAACATCTCGTAATCGATCTCATACATTTTAATTGATAACACATCACGCCAATGACCCATCAATTTTTTATACTGATAGTAATACGCACCAATCTCATCAAGATTATAGGTATATGGATGATGACCGGCAAAAAACTGGAAATATATGGAAAGACAGGTATCGAGTTCGTTGCGGCGGCAATGAATGATGCTTGCACTGGGAAACAAGATGGCAATTAATCCGAGATGCAGAAAATTTGATGGCATCTTGTCCGTAATTCGCTGCGCCCTGCTGGAGTAAGATAACAGTAATTCCAGATAATCTGTAATAATTGACTGGGCCGTCAGTTGATCCAGATGTGTAATACAAGCGGGATAATCCGCATTGGTCTTGAGCAACTCTGGAAGTGATACTGCAATTTTACTGAAATAATCCAGTTCACCGGCACCAAAGGCAGACGGATGACTGGCAATGATTTGTTCCACCAGTGAAGTGCCTGACCGGGGCATACCGACAATGAATACAGGTTGTCTGGACGTATCCCCTGCGATGATGCGGTTTTCATATAGATCTTTGTTAAAAACAAGTATGAGCTGGTTTACAAATTGCCGATGTGTCTCCGAATCAAAATTCACAGTTTTGCGTTTCAATGTGTTTGCCTTGTCATAATGATAAAACGCTTTTTCATAATCTCCACAATCATCCAATATCTTGCCCAGAGCTAAATGAAGAACTGCCGCACTTTCATTCTCAAGTTGAGGGTTATTTAATTGGGAGGTAATACTGATGATTTCTTCCTGGTCGCTCTTTGTATACTTTCGGGTACGAATAAGTCCCTTCTTCGCATCTGTCAGATTTGGATCAAGTTTCAATGCCTTTTCATAAGCTTCCTGTGCTTTTTTTATATAACCGTTATGCAAATATATATTTCCCATGCCATAATATGCTATAGACAAATCCGGTTTCAGCTTGAGTGCCTTTTCCATACAGAATTGTGCTGCTTCCAACTGCTGCTGAAGCATCAGGACTTCTCCCAGATGACAATAGGCTTCAGCGTACTTGGGATTCAGTTCAATTGCCCTTTCAAAAAACATTCTTGCTTCATCCAACAAAAACAGTTTGTATAATACAATTCCCAGATGATTATGCGTTTCAGCATGATCGGGATTGAACTGTAATGTTTTCTCAAATATAAACTTGGCCTCTTCGAATTTACCAAGTTGTGTCATGACAAGTCCGAGATTTGTATAAGCCCCGGCAAAGTCCGGAGAATAAAAAATTGCCTGTCTGAAGCAGGCTTCTGCCTGTTCAAGTTTCTCTAACTTTCGAAATACGCTTCCCAGATTATTATGGGCCATGGCATAGTCAGGTCTAAGGTGCAAGGACTTTTCAAATGCGGCGACGGCTTCTTCCAATTTACCCAATTCCCTTAGTGCATTACCCAGATTAAAAATTACGTCCGGATCATCAGGATTTAGGACTAAAGCCTTATCATATGCTGCTGCTGCAGCTTCGTATTTACCCAGCTGGAAATTGGCATTCCCCAGGATAAAGTGTGCTCCGGCGTGATCGGGATACATTTGCAGCACCTGCTTACAAGAATTGATTGCTGCATTAAAATTACCTTGACTGATATAAACAAGCGCCAGGTCGTTGTAGAAATCCGGCATATCCGGTCGTATGGTAATCGCACGTTGAATAAATTCTACTGCAGAATCATGGCGCCCCAATTGAGACTCAACAACGCCCAGAAGATGCAATACATCCGGGTTCTCAGGTTGTTGATTGAGAAGTTGTCTGTACATTATTTCAGCATGTTGCAGTTCACCACGTTGATGGTGACTGACAGCATCCTGAAAGAATTGTGAAACTGATAAATTCAGTTGATTTTGATCAGAAGACATAATAGAGGCACGAGTGATTTAATTTTAAAATCTTTTGGTAGTGGGTAATTTCGACCCCTTCGACTTTGCTCAGGGCAGACTCCCGGAGAAATCTTTTCTGTATATTACAACAGGATTTCTCGGTAGCCACGCTCCTTCGAAATGACAGGAGATGGGTTCGAAAAATCAAACTGACCCACTACTGAAATTTTATTGGACTTTATCATAAAAGAAATTAAAAACAGTACAATTACCAAAGTTACTCGAAGGGACCTAAAATCACCTGAATCAACGCAGAACTACTGACTGCAGAAAACCTGGTTTAGATCTAATTTAGAAAAATTCAGTCAACAGATGGCTTGAACCCAGGAAAGATTACAAGAG
>JACQHV010000046.1 GCA_016198885.1 Gammaproteobacteria bacterium | reverse complement strand
GCTCAAGAAGTTTTGCCGGGAACCTGATTGTCATATCCCTGTCCCGGCAATTAATGACACGGTAAGCAGAACACCTGTCATCTCGCGTTTATCAGGCCGGTGAAACCCAGAAAAGCCATGGAGATTAATGCAAGCGTGATGAGTGTTATTGACACACCACGAAATAATACAGGGACATCAGAAGCCTCAAGGCGTTCACTGCACGCCGTCAGCATCAACAATATTATGGAAAAACCGAGAGCTGAACCCAGACCAAATGCCAATGATGTAAACATACCGTGTGTCAATTGCTGGTTAAATAACAATGTACCAAGTGCGGTGGCATTGATACCTGCCAGCGGAAGAAAAATATTGATCCGTTCTGTAATTTTCCCGTTCATTCGATGTGCCCACAATTTGATACCCCAGGCAACCAGTAAAATTACAGATACTAATACCAGGAGATTTAAATACTGCAAATCAAGAGGGATGAGCAGAAATGTGTCTATGATATAAGCACAGATGGTTGCGAGTGGTAACAAAATGATCATGGTAATGGACATCCCGATTGCAATATCCATTTTACGGATGAATGCCAGCGCCGGGTCGGTACCGATCACCTTCTCAACGATAATATTATTGACCAATGCGGCACTGAAGATAATTAAAATAAAGTCAGACACGATTTATTAGACCTTCATACCAGGGAGAGTCAGAACCAAATGTCCTGTAAACATTTGCAGTCTGGCGAGCGACCGGCAGGGAACACCGGGCCCGACCATTGCTACAGGGATGTATATTGCCAAATTCATTTAATCTTCATTCCAGGTTCTGCTCCGCTATCGGGGCTCAAGATAAATATTCCCGGTTTTTCGCCGGAGGCGGCCAATACCATCCCTTCCGAAACACCAAATTTCATTTTGCGCGGTTCAAGGTTGGCGACCATTACGGTCAACCGTCCTTCCAGTTGTTCAGGCGAATAGGCGGTCTTAATGCCGGCAAAAACCTGTCGTGTCTCACCGCCCAGGTCCAGAGTAAGTTTCAGTAATTTGTCAGCACCGTCCACATGCTCGGCCTTCACTATCTTCGCAACGCGCAAATCAATTTTACTGAAATCCTCCAAGCTGATCTTTTCTGAGTCAGGATTCGTATGCTTGCCCTTGTTTTTGATTTGTAGACCTTCTTTATTCGCTTCGATAAGTGCTTGTACTTGTTTTTGATCGATGCGGGACATGAGATGCGTGTAATTATTAATTTTATGCCCGCTGGGCAACAATTGGTAAATATTACTCCATTGAAGAGGTTCGATATTAAGGAAATGCTCTACATTTTCAGCAATATTCGGGAGAACTGGCTTTAGATAAATGGTCAGGATCTGGAAAGCATTCAGAATAAATGTGCAAATCTCATGTAAGTGCTCTGAGCGTGAGTTGTCTCTGGCCAATGCCCAAGGCTTCACGTCGTCAATAAACGAATTGATCCGATCTGCCATATACATCACAGTGCGGACGGCTTTTCCAAACTCCCGCTGTTCATAGTACGACGCGATTTCATTGCCCCAAGTATCCGTTAAATCATTCATTAGATTAATTGTCGATGCATTTGCAGCAGAATTATCCGGATCCTTGGGATCGGACACAAAAGTTTTCTTTCCCATTACTTGCTGACTTAGCTTTCCTCCAAAATTCTTCGAGATAAAGCCCGCCGCGCGGGCTGCAATATTGACGTATTTACCGACAAGATCGCTATTTACTCGTGCGACGAAGTCATCCAGATTGAGATCAACGTCTTCCATTGTGCCGTTAAGTTTGGCAGCGTAGTAATAACGCAGGTATTCCGGATTGCTGATGTGATCGAGATAACTGCGTGCGGTGATAAAGGTACCGCGGGATTTGGACATCTTTTCGCCGTTCACGGTAAGAAAACCATGCGTAAAAATTTTCATTGGTGTGCGAAAGTCCGAGAACTTCAGCATCGCCGGCCAGAACAGGGCATGAAAATAAAGGATGTCCTTACCGATGAAATGATAAAGCTCATTTTTTGAATCCTTTTTCCAATAGTCGTCGAAGTTTACACCGCTGCGTGCGCATAAATTTTTAAAGCTTGCCATGTAGCCGATTGGTGCATCGAGCCAGACATAGAAGTATTTACCCGGTGCTTCGGGGATTTCAATGCCAAAGTAGGGTGCATCGCGCGAGATGTCCCAATCATTTAATCCCTGGTTAAACCACTCGCGTATCTTGTTTTTTGCCTCCGTTTGCAGGTGTTCATTTTCCTGCGTCCATTTTTCGAGAAATTCCCGGCATTTCCTGGCAGAGAGTTTGAAGAAATAGTGATCTGAGGATTTGCGAACCGGTTTTGTACCTGATATCGCCGAATACGGGTTTTTCAGTTCAGTGGGATTGTAGGTCGCGCTGCACACTTCGCAGGAATCACCATACTGATCCCTGGCCCCGCATTTGGGACACTCACCTTTAATGAAACGGTCTGGCAGGAAAATATTTTTAACAGGGTCAAAAAACTGCTCTACGGCACGTTTATTGATCAGTTTTTCCTTATCGAGCTTTTTGTAAATGTATCGGGAATATTCCTCAGTTTCCCGGGAATGGGTTGTGTAGTAATTGTCAAACTCGATGCGGAAATCCGCAAAATCGCGCTTGTGTTCCACCAACACACCTGCGATGAGTTGTTCGGGTGTGATCCCCTCTTTCTCGGCCCGCAGCATGATGGCAGTACCATGGGTATCGTCTGCGCATACATAATGTACTTCATGCCCGCGCATTCTCTGGAACCGCACCCAGATATCGGTCTG
>JACQHV010000045.1 GCA_016198885.1 Gammaproteobacteria bacterium | reverse complement strand
TCGTGGGCATTCCGGCAAGCGTTTCCTTTTTATGCCACAAAGGGCAAACCAGGTTGTTATCCTGTAATCAGCAGTTATTTGATTTCATTGATGGCAAGGGTCAATTCAAGGGCGTTATCGTCAATGGTTTGAGGCAGTATGTGCATGAATTTGATGCAATCGTGACAGCAGTCGCCAGATCGATAAATGGCCTGGCAGGTTATGTCGGGGTGGATTTGATCATCACTGATTCTGGTCCTGTGGTCGTTGAGGTTAATCCGCGCTTAACCACAGCATATGCCGGCATACGTGAATCACTGGGCCGGAATCCGGCGGAATGGATACTCTCGCTCTGTCAAACCGGGCGATTCCCGGATATGCATGAGGTAAACTATGTGCCAGTCACAATCAGGTTGGAATGACAATGGCAATTAATGCATATATCGGCTGGGATGTGGGTGGTGCACATCTTAAAATGGCGCATGTTGATCCAGCTGGACATGTTGTCTGTGCATCACAATTTCCCTCCCCACTCTGGCGGGGATTACATGTCCTGGATGAGGCCTTGTTCAATGCAAAAAAATACTTGCCGAAGTGCGCCGTACAACATTCAATAACAACAACTGCAGAACTGGCCGATATCTTCAAGGACCGCCGTTCCGGTATCAGATTGCTTGTTGAACGATTGTCTCTGTTTCTGAATAAGAACAGCTCCCAATATTATGCCGGACAGACAGGATGGATAAGTCCGGCTCTGGCAAATAACTACGTTACTGAAATTGCTTCTGCCAATTGGCATGCTACGGCGTGTTTTGTTGCCGGTAAATTGCATGACGGGATCCTGATCGATATCGGCAGTACTACAACGGATATTATTCCTTTCTGTAAAGGTGAACTCTTGAATCGTGGGTATTCTGATTATGAACGTTTGCACCATAGTGAGCTTGTCTATTCCGGTATTGTTCGCACGCCGGTAATGGCGGTGGTGAATAAAGTTCCCCATGAAGGGGAATGGCATCCTCTTGTTGCTGAGAATTTTGCCACAATGGCTGACATCTATCGGTTAACGGGGGAACTACAGGAAGAGGATGATATGATGGTTCCTGCAGATGGTGCCGGTAAGCAACTGGCTGATAGCGCACGTCGCCTGGCCAGGATTTTGGGTTCTGATATGGATGAGGAAGGGGAGGTTACACAATGGCAAAGCATCGCTTTATATATTGCTGATACACAATTACAAAAAATCCAGGATGCTTTTTACCAGATAAAATCACGGGATATTGTCAAGCAATTAACAACGTTGGTTGGTGCTGGCGCGGGACGGTTTCTGATCAGAAAATTAGCACGGCGTTGCGGGATGAAATATATGGATTTTTCAGATATTCTCGATGCAACAACTGAAGTCAAGGCGCATGCGGCGAGATCTGCGGCAGCGGTTGCAGTTGCCCAGATTGCGAGGATTACGGCTTGAGCGTCAAATTAACTGAATTACCATACCAACGCGATTCATCTACTCTGTTTGACTGCATTGCTGCAGAACAGTGGAGTATTTTTCTCGATAGCGGTTTCCCGCATACTGATGCCGGTCGTTATGACATCATTGCAGGCCGTCCCTACATGACATTGGAAACTTATGGCAAAGAAACCTTAATCAGCAAATACGCCGGTAAACAAGCATTTTCATGTGATGATCCATTTCACCTGCTGATATCCTTGCTTGGAGATAAGGAAGAAAATTTATCCGGTATGCCGTTTTGTGGTGGGGCAATAGGTTATTTCGCTTATGACCTTGGACGGTGTATCGAACATCTGCCAGAGATCGCGGAGCATGATATTAACATTCCCGATATGGCTATCGGCCTCTATGATTGGGCAGTGATTGTTGATCATCATCAGCGAAGATCCTGGCTCATGGGACGCGGTAGAGACGAGCATACCTTCACATGCTGGCAGGAATTACTGGGTTTATTTCAAACCAGGGTTGCCCGTCATCCGGCCAATTTTGTTCCCCGATCGGAAGTCAAGTCCAATCTGGATTTGACCACCTATGCACGTGCCTTTGAAAAGATTAAACATTATATCCGGGAAGGAGATTGTTATCAGGTCAATCTGGCGCAACGGTTTATGGCCGATGTCAGCGGTGATCCCTGGAATGCCTATCTGCGTTTGCGACAGATGAATCCTGCACCATTTTCCTGTTATTTTAATATACCGGATGGAACGATATTGAGTTCATCTCCTGAACGGTTTCTCAAGTTGACGAATGGTTTGGTAGAAACAAAACCAATCAAGGGTACCAGACGAAGATCGCCATTTGCTTATGAAGACAGGGCCCTGGCGGTGGAACTGCTGGAAAGTGAAAAGGACAGGGCAGAGAATCTTATGATCGTCGATCTGTTACGAAATGATTTGGGAAAGACCTGCATTACCGGATCGATTTCTGTCCCGAAACTCTTTGCACTGGAAAGCTTCGCCACTGTTCATCATCTGGTCAGTACGATATGTGGACAACTCAGACCGGATCAGCATGCCCTGAATTTGTTGCGTGGTTGTTTTCCTGGAGGATCAATCACTGGCGCACCGAAATTAAGATCAATGGAGATTATTGAAGAGCTGGAACAGCATCGTCGCAATGTCTATTGCGGTTCAATCGGTTATATCGGTTTTGATGGCAATATGGATTGCAATATTGCCATCCGAACATTGGTTTATTACCAGGAAAAGATGTATTTCTGGGCGGGCGGAGGCATCGTTGCAGATTCCAAGATGGAGGCAGAGTATCAGGAGTGTTATGACAAGGCAGCAGCGCTCCTGCGCCTGCTTGAAACCAGGGAAATACGGAATGTGGGTAGTTAAACTCGGCGGCAGCCTGATGAATTCCCGGTATTTGCCGGAATGGTTAACACTGCTCGCAGAACATGGTGGTGGAAAAGTCGCTCTTGTTCCAGGCGGAGGAATATTTGCAGATCTGGTGCGGCGAGCCCAGACGAAATGGCATTTCGATGATAATACAGCGCATCAAATGGCCATCAGGGCAATGGAGCAATACGGATTGATGTTATTGTCACTTGAATCACGCCTGTGTCCTGCGAATTCGATAAAGGCAATCAAGGATGCGATCAAATTTAGTAAAGTTCCAATATGGTTTCCTTACGATATGATTGCTACAAATCACAATATCCCCGCAAGCTGGGAATATACCTCAGACAGTCTGTCGTTATGGCTCGCCAAACAACTTAACAGCGAACATCTTGTCCTTGTCAAATCAGTTAAACCAAAACAGGATCATTGTTCAATTGAAGAATTAGCCAGGCATGGAATGCTGGATAAAGGATTTGCAAATTTAACCATGTCTACCGAAATACAACTCTGGTGGTTATTTCATGATCAGTTTCCTGTTTTTCATAATATGCTTCGCAAAAATGAATTACCTGAATGCTTTAAAATTGCAATACAACATGTTAAGAAATTTGACATTGAAATAGACAGACAAACAGCTTGTTGAAATGCATATAAAGCATGGACCTGCTCTCACTGGTTTTTGATTTCTTCCTTCACCTGGACCAGCACCTTCCGGAACTGGTCGCACAATATGGCGCCTGGAGTTACGCCTTGCTGTTTATCATCATATTTAGTGAAACCGGCCTGGTCGTCACTCCATTATTACCAGGTGATTCACTACTCTTTGCTGCCGGTACATTGGCTGCTGCAGGCGCGCTGGATGTTAATGCGCTTTGCGTATTGCTTTGCATTGCTGCAATTCTTGGTGACACAGTGAACTACTGGATTGGAGCATGGCTGGGTCCAAAGGTCTTTTACGAAGAAAACGCACGGTTCTTCAAAAAGGAATATCTGGACCGTACTCATCGCTTTTACGAACGCTATGGTGGCAAGACTATCATCCTTGCACGTTTTATCCCCATTATCCGCACGTTTGCACCATTTGTGGCTGGTATCGGACGCATGAGTTATGCGCGGTTTCTGATCTACAACGTAACGGGCGGTATCATCTGGGTCGCCGGTCTGATTTATTGTGGTTATCTGTTCGGTAATCTGCCCTTGGTCAAACAACACTATTCAACTGTCATTCTTGCGATCATCATTATCTCCATCATGCCGATGGTGTATGAATACATCCGCCAGAAGCGCGGTTACGCTTCCTGAACCGGGAAGCCAGATTAAATTCTCCGTCAGATTTTATTCAGAATTTTACCGGAGCGTCAGATGCAGACATGTGCTTATCCGTTGTGACTGCAAGTTCGAGCGCAAGTTTAACTGATTTTGCCATCACCTCTGCCTGGTTTTTATCAGATATTTGCTTGCTCATAATAAAAGATGAAAGGATTTGCGTTGCCGCTTCATAGATTGTATTTGATACAACGATCTCGCTGCGGAGATACTGTATGCGTGTCATTTCTGACATGTCACGGTAAGTCATGGTTGCCTCCTTTTTAGCGTGTATAAATTATTGGTGTAGTTTCTACTGAAGTATACGCCAATATGGACAGGTACGTTTTCCTGTAACCGGATAATCCATCGATGTTTTTCATCCATACTGCGACTACTGAAAAATGTTGTTTGATGGGATGGTTATTGGTAAGTAAAAGAGCTGATCCAGAAACGTTATTCTCCCATCTGTAGCAGCAGACCGCGCTGGCGGGCAATCCGGAAAACCCAGAAGAAGGAAAGCGTTCCCAGGATCAGATACACACCATTGAGCGCCGCCGCCTTGACAAACATAGGTTGATCGAACGCCTGTTGAAACAGCACCGCGCGCATGCCCTCGAATACGTAGCTGCTCGGGAACCACCAGGCAACGGTCTGCAGCCATCCGGGGAGGGTGGAGATCGGATAATAAATGCCGCTGACCGGCGCCAGGGCGAAGATTGAAGCCCAGGCCAGGCCTTCCACGCCGAGTCCGTAACGCAACAACAGGGCGCACATCATCAATCCAATCGACCAGCCGAAGATCAACAGGTTGGTGAAGAAAGCAAGCAGCGGCAGTCCCATGGTAAACAAAGAAATCTTGTAGAGCGGAATGGCGAGCAGGACGGCCGCACCTACGCCGATCAAGGTCCGCAACAAGCTGATGATAAGCAACGACGCGATCAATTCATATGGTCGTAAGGGACTGGCGAAGAGATGCCCCAGGTTGCGGGCGTACATCTCTTCCATGAATACGACGGATACACCGAGTTGTGCGCGAAACAAGACATCCCAGAGCAGCACCGCAGAGAGAAGCACACCGACAGCCTGCGCGACCCAGGTACTGTTAGTTACGAAAAACAGTGTGATGAAACCCCAAATGATCATCTGCACCGTTGGCCAGTATGCCTGTTCAAGGATGCGGGGCCAGGAGCCACGCAACAGATACAGATAGCGCAGCACGATGGCAAAGATACGTTCCAGGGAGGCTCGTAATGCGGCTGGTCCGCTCATGCTACGCTAGCGCTTCTTTCAGCGACCTCACCCTGCAAATCGCTGCGGATAACATCCAGAAACACCTCTTCCAAAGTCCTTCTTCCGTAACGCGCAATAAGATTTTCAGGTTGCCCTGCGTCCACGATTCGGCCGGCACGCATGATCATGACCTGTCTGCAAATGCGCTCAACTTCAGCCATGTTGTGCGAGGCTAACAGGATAGTCGCGCGGGTGGTGCTCTGGTAATTGGTTAAATAAGTCCGGATGCGATCAGCAGAGTCGGGATCAAGTGATGCCGTAGGCTCATCCAGCAACAGTACTTCTGGCTGGTTGATAAGCGCCTTGGCCAGGGCAACGCGCGTCTTCTGACCTGCAGACAGTGTGCGATATGGGCGGTCAAGTAGACCCGTCAGGTCCAGCACTTCAGCCAGTTCGGTAATCCTGCCGGCGCGTGAATGCACTCCGTAAAGTCGAGCGTAGATCTCAAGATTTTCTGTCACTGTCAAACGTTGAGGAAGATCTACGTAAGGTGATGAGAAATTCATGCGTGGAAGTACCCGATAACGATGCCTTAACATATCCTCACCCAAAATGCTGACCCGGCCTTGATCAGGGATCAACAGTCCCAGCAAAACGGCGAGAGTAGTGGTTTTGCCCGCGCCGTTTGTGCCCAGCAAAGCACAGATGGAACATTCGGGGACCGTGAAACTGATGTCAGCCACGGCAGACACTGGCCCATAGCGTTTGGTGAGATGTTGCACTTCGATGGTATTACGCATTGTGGACGCGGATAATGTAAATGGAAACAGCTGGCAGATTAATTTTTGATACCGAAGTTCAGATTTGTATAATTTGCATTATTGCATTTCACGGTCCCTTTACAAGTTATGCAATATTTGATTATCACAGAATTCCAAATCAATGAATAAAAATTTAGTTGAGAGTGATTTCTATTAATGGTTTGTATTGTGATTCAAGTTGCAGGGCAACAGCCACGGGTTGGCAGGTAATAAATCCATTACAGGTATTCACACCCCTCGCGAAATGTGGATCATGGCGCAGCACGCGTACTCCCTTGTTGGCCAGCCGGAGTATATAGGGGAGGGTGGCATTGGTCAGTGCAATAGTCGAAGTGCGTGGATAAGCACCCGGCATATTAGTGACGCAGTAATGGATCACATTGTGCTTGATGAAGATAGGATCCGAATGTGAGGTAGGGCGGGACGTCTCCACGCAACCGCCCTGGTCAATACTTACGTCCACGATCACTGCACCCGGCTGCATCTGTTTCACCATAGACTCCGTGATCAGCCGGGGAGCGCGGGCACCGGGTGCCAGCACAGCACCGATTAATAAATCCATATCGGGTAAATATTCAGCGAGATTCACTGGATTCAGTTTTAAATAACCGATCCCAACGCGCAGGGGGAGGGGGAGGTTTGTATACTTTGTCCTTCTCCTGGCACATAGGAAGACTTTAGCTCCCATGCCGGCAGCGGTTATTGCAGAATGCATACCTACCACGCCGTCGCCCACCACCATGACCTTCCCATTCCGTTTACCGAGCACACGCCCCAGCTGTGTTCCATTCCCCTGATGGTGTTTGGCAAGGTAGTAAGCGCCGATCAGGGCGGCCATATTCCCCGCAATGGCGCTCATTGGGGCGAGTAGCGGGAAGCGGCCATTTTTATCCTCAATAGTCTCGTAGGCGATCGCCGTAACTTTGTGTTTAAGTAACGCTTTTGTAAGTAAAGCTTCTACACCGGAAAGATGCAGAAATGTAAACAGGATCTGGCCATTTAGATAAGAATATTCGGATGCAAGCGGTTCCTTAACCTTCAGAACCAGATTCGTAGACCAGGCAATATTGGTGTCTACAATAGATGCGCCCGCCGCCAGGTATTGTTCATCAGTGAATCCAGAGCCCGCTCCGGCATTATGTTCGACGCAAATGCAGTGTCCGGCCTGAATCAGCTTATGCGCGCCGTCAGGCGTCAATGCCACCCGCTGTTCGCGATCCTTGATCTCCTTGACTACACTGATATCCATCCGCAATGTCCTGAAATAGTGATTTTTACCAGCTTTTTATACACATAATTTCTAGCACGTTTGATGATAGAACTCCAGCTGTGCGCGATTATCAAATTTTAATGTTATCAGCAAATGTTGTAGAAGTTCTGAAGAAGGTTTTTATTCAACTTAACAGGTATGAGTTTCCTGTAAATTCTATAATTACGATATGGCCTGCAAGATTATATTGTTACGCAAAATATGAACCAAATATTCTCGTATTCTGCAACCAGTGCCGACATCGAACAGTGGACATTGGAAACCGGCCATTATTTACTTGCTGCGCTGCGCAGCCATGCGAATGAAGCATACCCGACAGATCGCTGGCTTACACAATTCCTGCAAAGAATCATGGAAAACGAGTTGTTCCGTGTGCGTGCCTTGCGTTTTATAGATGTGCTGCCAGCACTGACGGATGATGTCGATCTTGTCGGGCATTTACGTGCATATTTCCCGGATGATGATTTTCCATTCGGCGGGGCGATCCGGTTCGGACTTGAACATGTACACGGCCGGTTTGGTGACAGATTGATTGCCGCGGCATTACGTGCGGCGGTACGTCGCGTTGCGCGACGTTTTCTGGGGGGCAATGATATTATTGAAGCGCTTTCAACAGCGTTGCGTCTACGTGCTCGTGGAATCGATGTCAGTCTTGATCTTCTCGGTGAGGCCACAGTGAGTGAAGCAGAGGCGCTTAATTATCAACGCCAGTATATGGAGATATTGCAGTTACTTGATGGGAAATTACAGCCAGCATATACAACAACTACCTCCTCTCATCTGCATGTCAATCTTTCCATCAAGGCATCCTCGCTGTACTCACAAATGAACCCTGCGGATCTGAAGGGTAGCGTTACACATCTCGCTGAAAGATTGAGACCGATCTTTCTTTGTGCCAGAGATAGTGGTGTGTCCATTTGTCTTGATATGGAGCAATATGAATACAAACCAATCATTCTGAATTGTTTTATTACCTTGCTGTCGGAGTCCGAGTTCCGCGATTGGCCGGATGGGTGTATTGCGTTACAAGCATATCTCAGAGAAACCGAGACAGATTTACTTGATCTCATTGCCTGGAGCAAGACGCGTAGTGCCCCGGTGACTGTGCGGCTGGTGCGTGGTGCATATTGGGATTATGAAACAATCATTGCCCGGCAGCAGGGCTGGCAGGTACCGGTGTGGGACGGAAAAAATACAACCGATGCGAATTATGAACATTGCCTGCAGCTGTTATTCGCAAGTCAGCCGTATGTTCACATTGCGGTCGCCACGCATAATGTACGCAGCATCGCATTGGCACACGCTCTCGCTGAAAAATACGGTTTTGCTGCCAGTCAATTTGAATATCAGATGTTGTATGGAATGGCCCCGGCACTCGAAGATGCCGTACTCGGACTCGGTCATCCCTTGCGGATGTACTTGCCATTCGGCGAGTTGATTTCCGGAATGGCGTATCTCACACGCCGTTTGCTGGAAAATTCATCCAGCCAGTCGTTTCAGAATATGAGCATGCTTTCGCAAAGGCCGGAACATGAATTGCTGGCTGTACCAGATGCAATGCAGATCAGGATTGTTCAAAAACCACAACCAAAATCGGCACCAAAAACGGTATCGGTGAATTTTCTCAATGAACCATTGCATCGCTTTTCGACACCAGAAGAACGTGAGCAATTTCAGCAGGCGATCGAACGGGTGCGGCGTAAATTGAACCGGGTTTATCCGTTGATCATCGATGGCAAGGAATGCATGACAGACAACTTTATTGAATCTGTCAATCCTGCTTATAAAGAAGAAATTGTCGGGCGTGTAGCAAGCGCCGGCAAGGCCGAAGCGGAGAATGCGATTGCCGGCGCGCATCGCTCTTTGCAACAATGGTCAAGTCGATCAATGAAGGAACGGGCGCAATATCTTTTACGCACAGCAGAGTTGCTGCACCAGCTTCGCGATGAATTCGCCGCATGGGAGATCATCGAGGCTGGCAAGACCTGGCGTGAGGCGGACGCCAATGTGACTGAGGCGATTGATTTTCTTAATTACTATGCGCAATCGGCACAAATACTGGGTGTAGAGCGCGGGCGGCGGGTCGCAGGAGAGGATAATGTCTGGCAGCACAGGCCGCGAGGAGTTGGTGCAATCATACCACCATGGAATTTTCCGCTGGCGATACTGACCGGTATGCTATCTGCCGCCATCGTGACTGGTAATACAGTCATACTCAAACCCTCATCACAGACACCGATAATTGCTGCACATCTTGTCGCTTTACTGCATGAAGCCGGAATCCCCAAAGGTGTCGTGCAGTTTCTACCTGGTGCAGGCAATACGGTCGGCGATTTTCTGGTTCATCATCCGCGGATTCATTTCATCGCCTTTACTGGATCTCTTGAAGTGGGGCGGGGGATCGTGCAGGCGGCTGCAACACTGAATGATACACAGAACCATTTTAAACATGTAATTGTGGAGATGGGTGGTAAAAATGCGATTATTATCGATAGTGATGCTGACCTCGATGACGCTGTTCCCGGCGTGGTGCACTCAGCATTCGGTTATCAAGGCCAGAAATGCAGTGCAGCCTCACGCGTCATCGTGGTTGGTTCACATAATGCACATTTTCTGAATCGTCTTGTTGAGGCAACGCAATGCTTGTGTATTGGCAATCCTGTGGATCCGGGTGTGCAATTTGGTCCCGTAATCTCGGCGGCTGCACAGACACGGATATTGGAAGCAATCGAGCGCGGCAAGCACGAAGCCCGGGTTGTCCTGGAGATCGATTGCCGGAAAATGATGCAAGGTTATTTTGTTGGCCCCAATATATTTTCTGATGTGCAGCGGGATTCATTCCTGGCCCAGGAAGAAATCTTCGGTCCGGTGCTCTCGGTGATCGCAGCGCGTAATTTTAACGAAGCACTGGAGATTGCAAACAACACACGTTATGCGCTTACAGGAGGTATTTATTCACGTAATCCTGAGAATATTGAATTGGCAAAACGCGTGTTCCAGGCAGGCAACCTTTACATCAATCGCAGGATTACCGGCGCCGTGGTCGGCCGTCAACCGTTTGGTGGATTCCGCATGAGTGGTTTAGGTAGCAAGGCCGGTGGACCGGATTATCTGCTGCAATTTGTTATACCGCAGACTATAACGGAGAATACCCTGCGACGTGGATACGCTCCCGGTGCTGATACTCATTGATAAAAATAAAACGTGGAAAGTAAATTCCAGTTCCAACACCCACTCCTTGCCCCCGTAACTATCTACATATATAACGTCCTTATAAACTCCTGTGCCGGACGTTGCCACAGACCCCGCATTACATAATAGGTTAATATATGCTCCTCGTACCGATCCGGAATTCCGGGTTATCCTGTACATGACGATTCGCTTTCATCGTTCAAGGATGGTACGCTCAATCAATTATATTTCGTGAATACCTGATGGTGCGACATGGCTGATAAAACTGACAATACGAAATTATGGGTAAATACCTTCGATCCCTTCGGGATTGTCCCTGCCTGTTCAGCCGTTGTCGAGGCATGGGGCAGGCACCCCGAAAAATTACATCAGAGATTGCAGGAATTCTATGCGGACCTGTTTAAGGTTCAGCAGCAGGTTCTGAAACGTGCCGTGGGAAACTCTGCCCCGGATTGTTGTGTCGTTGCTCCCGTCGTCTACGATGAACGATTCCAGGACAAGGCCTGGACCGAGAGCCCCTGGTTCGATTTCCTGAAAGAATACTACCTGCTTTGCACGCGTGCCATCGAAGACGCCGTCTTTGCCACCCCGGGCGTGCCGGAGAAGACGCGGCGGCAGGCCGCATTCTGGGCGAGGCAGGTCCTTAATGCCATGGCACCCGGCAACTTCCTGTGGACCAACCCCGCAGCACTCAACAGATTCATCGCCACGGGGGGTATGAGCCTGGCACAGGGATACAAACAATGGCTTGCTGATCTCCGCAAAGGCGATATCAGCATGGTAGACGAGGATGCCTACAAGATCGGCAAGGATATTGCCTGCACCTCCGGGGAGATCGTGTTCCGTAATGAGTTGCTGGAGGTAATCCAGTACGTTCCGGTCACGCGCGAAGTCCACAACATACCTGTTGTTATTATCGCACCCTGGATCAACAAGTATTACATCCTTGATCTTGCGCCGGACAAGAGCCTGATCCGTCACCTCGTCAACCAGGGATTCACGGTCTTCGTCACGAGCTGGAAAAATCCTGGTCCGGAAATGTGTAATACCAGCTTTGATGACTATCTCATCCAGGGCGCGCATGCGATCATCGACACCGCGCGTGAAATCTGCGGCGTGCCGGGAGTGCACGCAGTCGGTTACTGTATCGGAGGCACATTGCTTACCGCACTGATGGCCTGGGTTGCACAGGATAAAAAAGCGACACCACCTGTTGATCACTGGACATTGTTGACGACGCTGATCGACTTCAGCAATCCGGGCGATATTGATGCCTTCATCACCGAAGACAGCATCCGGTGGCTTGAGCAGAGGATGGAGGAAAACGGGTTCCTCGACGGTCGCGATATGGGCTCGTCTTTCCGCTGGTTGCGTCCGAACGGCCTCATCTGGCGTTATGTGGTCCAGAGTTATCTATACGGAGATGCTCCACCACCCATGGACGTGTTGCAGTGGAACGTTGACTGCACACGACTGCCGAAGGCCATGCACAGCTTTTATCTGCGCAAATTCTATCTTGAAAATCGCCTGGTTGAACCGGATGCGCTGGTACTCGACGGACGTTCCATTGATCTCCGGCGCATCCATGCGCCACTCTATGTAGTGGGTACCGAGCAGGATCACATTGCACCATGGAAGGAGACCTTCAAAATTGCAGGTCTTGTTCCCGCGCCGGTGCGCTATACGCTCGCAACCTCCGGTCACATCATCGGCATCCTGAGCGCGCCGATCGATCCGCCGAAACGCCGTTACTGGTCGGGTGACGCCACAGGCTTGCAGGATCCGGAAGCCTGGCGGGCGAAGACAGAAAAAGTGCTTGGTTCATGGTGGGGTGATTGGGTGAAGTGGTTGAGCGTATGCTGCGGTCCGATGATCCCGGCACGTAGGCCGGGTAGTGATCGTCACCCTCCACTCGCCCCTGCACCCGGCAACTATGTGCTCGAAAAATAACATGTAATATGCATGATTAACAGTTATTACCTGGGAGTAGTACACGCAATCATAACTTCCTTTCAGGGCGCGCCGGCGTACATGCCGAAACAGCGGAAAATCATGAAGGGCCCTCCGATAAAACCTCTGAACGTATCAACGGGATGAATGCCGGTGTCCGCCGCATGTACCGGGCATACACTTCACCGAATTGAACAAGCGCTTCCTGTTCCTCCCGCCGCGCGAGCCGTATATATACGTAAACCAGGATCGGAAACATGATCAACGTGGGTAATGTCGGCCACTGTAACAAAAAGCCGAGCATGATCAGGATAAAGGCAAGGTATTGCGGATGGCGAACGTGCGCGTAAGGGCCGGTACTGGCAAGGGCACCGTTGCGTTGTGCTGCATACAACACGTTCCAGGCGGCCGAAAGCAGCCAGAAACCACCGAAGATGAGAACATTACTCAGGATGTGGAAAAAGTCGAAATGCGGATTTCCCTCCATTCGGAACAATGTGTGCCAGAGATGACCGCTCTCATGTGAGAGTGCATCGAGCTGAGGATAGTTTTTCGCCAGCCAGCCGGAGAGCAGATAGATAGTCAATGGAAAACCGTACATCTCGGTAAACAAGGCAACAATGAAGGCCGAGAACATCCCGAAGTTGCGCCAGTCGCGTGTAGTCTGTGGTTTGGCGAAGCTGAACGCGAAGATGATGAAGACCAGCGAATTGATGATGACCAGTCCCCACAGGCCGTAGGCTGATTCATGTGTCATGGTTTGTCCTCCTTTTCGTCGGAACCTTCCTCGTCCCCGGCACCACCATGACAACCACCATGGTGTCGATGCCCTGTGCTACCGTCGTCATTATTTTGCCGTCGCCCATGTCTGCCGTGACCACCATGTCCGTGAAACAGGTGCAGAAGAGGACAGGCAAGCAACAGGAGATATGGCAGGATGCCGAAGAAATGCGCCCGGTGTTCGGTCAGTAGAAAGAAAAGAATGATCCCAAGAAAGATCCACGGAATGAGGTTACGGATACCTGGCTGGTTATTACCTGTATGGTCATGTTGATGTGGCATGCTTAGTTTCCTCCCCGGCGTAAAAACAGGTTATAAAGCCAAACCCAGAGGACCGCGAAATACCAGCCGTAGGCGTAACTTTCCGCGAACCCGATGAGATAGCCCTTGGAACTGATCCATTCAAAACCCGGCAGCAGTGTGAGCCAGAGCTCTGACATCGGGTGTTCTGCAAAGGGCAACACCAGATCAAGCGCCACGCACAGACTGAAGGTGATGGCCAGAAACAGGCTGGTGGCGTGTCCTGCCGCCATCATCGATATACCATTTTTCATGATGGTTCCTCCTTAGACTACAGACGTAGTCATTACCGTGTGCCGCCAGGTGACATGTTCATACACACCGGTCCAGAACATGCCGAACGTGAATCCGAACAACAGTTCTTCCAGTGGTATTCCATAGAGGATCACGCCGGACAGATTTCCGAAATTCCATACTGCCTCGATGTAACCGGGTGCAGTCCATTTGAGTCCGAGCATGAATAACAGGTAGTAGCACGCAAACAGCGCTCCGCCGACGAGCGTCTTGATCTTGAGATCCGGGCGGCAGCACATCGTCGCAATGGCACCAATAAACATGGCTACCATACCCGGATAGATCGGATTCCACGGCAGAAAGTAGAGGGCCGGGAATACCAGGATCGGTGTAGCCAGTGCCAGAACATGAAAGCGATGCCGGCGATGATGTCGAGATAACTCACTCATTTTCCTCAGACGGCGGCCGGTAAGGATGTCGTAGAGGATTGAGCCCACACCGCCGATAGCGAAGCAAAAAATCAGACTTTCGATGTCAAAGCCGGTTCTCTGCGCGAGATCAAACAGGCTTGGCGGGTTCCAGTATTCCGGTATGAAGATCGGCTCGGTGAGACCGAATGTCATAGTGAAGACACTGGTCCACCACATTTCGCGCCGGTGTGCTGGAAACAATCCGTACAGGATCGCCCATGGGATCAGGAAGACACTCGACCAGTGCAACCATATATATTGATATTCATCCATGGTGTAAAAGCCCTATAGGTGTTTGATATGAAATCATACGGCGTAAAGTTTTTTTCGTTTGAGCAGGGCCGAATTTACGATCACTGATAGCGAACTGAGAGCCATCGCGGCCGCGGCAATAATCGGGTTGAGTAACCCAAGCGCTGCCACCGGAATGCCGAGCGTGTTATAGATGAACGCCCAGAAAAGGTTTTGCTTGATCTTGCGCATGGTAGCGCGTGAAAGTCGAATCGCCGCGACCACGTCACGCACGTCATCGCGTACGAGAATAATGCCGCCGGTCTCTTTCGCCACGTCCGAACCTGATCCGATCGCGATCCCGATTTGCGCTGTGGCAAGCGCCGGTGCATCGTTCACTCCATCACCCACCATGGCGACGGCCTTGCCGTCCTTCTGCAGGTCCTGAATCACGCGTGCCTTGTCGGACGGCAATACCTCAGCGATCACGCGCGTGATACCGAGTTCACGGCCGATCGCCTCCGCGGTGCGCCGGTTATCGCCGGTCAGCATCACCACTTCGATGCCCTCGGCCTGCAACTCCGCTATCGTATCCTTTGCCTCTGGTTTGAGTGTGTCGGCGACGGCAATCACGCCTGCGAGTGTTTTATTTGACGCCACCAGCATCGCTGTTTTGCCTTCGGATTCAAGCCGGATCATGGCGTCTTCGGCCAGCGCAGGATCAACCCCTTCCTTCTTCAGGTGTCTGCGGTTGCCGAGCAGGACATGAACGCCATTGAGTGTGCCCTTGATGCCATGACCGGCCACTGCCTCAAATGAATCGACTTTCCCGAGGGTCAGATTCCGGTGCCTTGCGCCGCGTACGATCGCCTCACCGAGCGGGTGCTCCGAGCCGGCCTCGATACTTGCTGCGATGCGCAGCACTGTGGTTTCATCATTTCCGGCAAAAGGGATTACATCGGTGACATTAGGTTCACCACGGGTGAGCGTACCAGTCTTGTCGAACACGACCGTGGTGAGACTCTGCGCGCGTTCAAGAATCTCCGCACCGCGAATCAGGATTCCCGCTTCCGCGCCGTTGCCGACGCCGACCATGAGTGCAGCGGGTGTTGCCACACCCAATGCACACGGGCAGGCGATAATTAATACCGCAATAAATGCGAGTAACCCCTGCGGAAAGTTGCCTGCAATCCACCACCCGAAAAACGCGATGAACGCAACTCCGACCACCACCGGCACAAAATACGCGGTGACCTGATCAGCAATACGCTGGATCTGCGCGCTTGAGGTCTGTGCCTCTTCGACCATGCGAATAATCTGCGCAAGCGCCGTATCAGCACCCACGCGCGTCGCGCGAATACGCAGCATGCCACTGCGGTTTATAGTGCCGCCAATGACCTGTGTAGCGGGAGATTTTTCTACCGGCATCGATTCTCCTGTAAGCATCGATTCGTCCACCGAAGATGTGCCTTCGAGAACAACACCGTCCATTGGTAACTTCTGGCCAGGACGGACAATACAGACTTCATCGATCATCACACTCTCGGCAGGGACCTCCATCTCGATACCTTCGCGCACGACTGTCGCAGTCGCAGGTTTTAGATCGAGCAACTTTCTTACCGCCGCCGAGGAGCGCGTCTTGATGATCTCCTCCATGTATTTACCGAGCAGGACAAAGGCGATGATCACAGCTGAGACCTCAAAGTAAACATCACGCTCCTCGACCTTCACTGGAAGTACCTCGGGGAAGAAAAGCACCGCGACGCTGTAAAAGTACGCGACCGAGGTGCCAAGTGCGATGAGAAAATCCATGTTAATGCTGCGTGTACGGATGGCATTCCATGCGCCGACATAGAAACTCCATCCGCCGATGAACTGCACCGGAGTAACCAGAATGAATAACCACATTCCCCAGGTGAACCAGGGCAGCGCCGGGATCGGCGCCCAGGTGACGATGGTCGCTCCAGCGGCGAGTGCAATAAATGCGCCGGCGCGCAGAATGGCGAGCGCGAGTACACCGGTGAGTGCAATCATCACACGCGTTTTCATCGCCTTGAGTTCCTGCTCGGGGGATTCGAAGGTGCGCTGGCATCCTGTACTACAGAAGTAATAGGTGCGTCCGCCACGTTCAGTGCGTAACGTCGTGGCCTTGTTCACCATCATGCCGCAGATCGGATCTTTGGCGAGTTCCTTACGATCTGAAGCAACCTCAGTTTTTTGCACAGCCCTGCTGGTATGGTGTGTAGCGGTATGAACAGCAGAACTTCTTGCATATCTGGCTGGATTCGCCTGAAATTTACTCAAGCAGTCGGAAGAACAGAAATAATAGGTGTGGTTGTCATGCATAAGGTTGCCCACGGACTGCTTTTCGTCCACTCGCATTCCGCATACCGGATCAATTGCCATTCTGATGGCCCTCGTGTTCTTCAGTGTCTATGGAATCCACCATGCATGCGTTCATGCATCAGTGCGCACGATGAGAAAATTGCGCACTACAGCATAGATTGCTCCGAGAATATAAGCCCACACCGCTAACACGATAAGCACATACAGGAAATCGCCAAGCACGAACGCTGTACTTGCGTAGATTTTTGTGAAGTCCATGCCGTGAAACAAAATGTTGAGAAATTTGATGGCCGGTTCAGTGAACGCGAACCAGAACATTGCGCACAGAATATAGTTGATCACAACCGTAATCGAGAGAACTGCACCGAAATTCCAGGGATTGAGCTTAGTCATTGATGGCCTCCGGATAATTATCCTCCGATTGCGTTGTATGCTCTGCGAAAAAAGACGGTACGAGGGAGCATGATCCTCGGACCGGTTGCACCACCCCAATTGCAGGTGGAATGGCGGCGTGATTTCTTGTATCTCCTCATTTCATCTTTCCTTCATGGTTGCCGCTTGTTTGTTTTCATCAGCAACAGACGCTCGGCGGGATTCTTGAGCTGGAAGAGTACAAAAACCTTGTGCCGGCACACCGAGTGCCGCGTTGAATTTGCTGGACATATTCTGATATGCGATGAGCGCCGCGAGTTCGATGATTGCTTGATCATCGAAATGCTGACGTAGCCGAGACACAATCCTGTCGTCGACACGGCGATCACTGTATGTGATTGTCTCGGCATAGGCGAGTGCTGCTTTCTCGTATTCGCTAAATTGCGCTGATACTTCGAACTGCGGCAATGCGCCAAGTTTTTCTTTGCTGACGCCACGCCCGAGCCCGATGTCTGAATTAAGATCAATACAGAAGGCGCACTGATTGATCTGCGACACTCGAGTCTGTATCAGGGATCGCAGCGCCGGTTCGATGGATGAAGACTTGCGATCGAGTACGCGGTACATCGCAGTCATCGCGAGATAAGCCCATGGAACCCGGCCCCATAGCTTTACAGACTCAAGCTCACGTCCATAGCGCCTTCGTTGCATCCGAAAGAGCAGCCTCATAAACCAGGGATACGCAGTTGTATCAGGCGTTGAGATGTAACTCATAGTATCGTTCGACCCGTTCCGGTGCGCATAAACTTCATTGTCGCTTTAGCAAGTTATGAAAGGATGAAGTTTGTTCATAATGAATTCTCCTGTAATGATCAACTATAAATCGGATTAGTCTCTGATGGATTGCAATCCATTTCACATGTATTCCTGTATATAGTTGGTTATTTTTTGACTATTCATAATCAATTCTGCTTGGTGCAATATTTCCTGATTATCACGATTAATGATTAAAATTTGGGGTCGTTGCCTGTTCAATTAGATAACAGATCGAATCACCAACCGGAATAGCATCAGGCATGTGCTCCCATTTCTGTATTGCCACTTCCATTCGCTTTTGTAAAGCTAAAGCTTCACGTAAATGTTTTTTATTACTGTCAATACGATTTTTAATTATATTTCTGGCAAGAGGACAAGGTGTTTTCTTATTCTCACTCGCCCGGAATATCTGTTTTATCTCATTTAACGTATAACCCAATATTTTTGCCCGTATTATGAATCTTAATCGAATAAGATCTGTTCGGTTGTATAATTGATAATTATTCTGCTTGTTACGCCTTGGTTTTAATAATTCTTTTTTTGTATAAAAACGAACAGCATCAGTTGATACATCCGCCGCCTTTGCTAAATCTTTTACTTGTAATTCAAGAATATTTTCACTTTTCTTTTTAGTAATCATTTTATTTGATGTTTCTATTCAATCTATTAAAATCATGCTAAACGCACTACATATTTATATAAAATCAGTGTAAAACATAAGTCCAAAACCTAGGTCAATACTTGATCTTTAGTTGTAATAATAGATTCTGGTGGTTCAGCAGTTGTTGACATAGATCAAATAAACCAGGAATAACGATATAATGCTGGTGCGCTCAGGTACATGCCGTTGGATTACGGTAAACTTGACCGTGTCCGCATGGAAATTGCTAGACAATCACAGGCGCAGAAATAAAGTAATAGGTGGTGCGGTTGTCATGTACAATGCTGTCCTTAGATTGTTTCTCGTCCACTTGCATCCCGCAAACCGGATCAATTGCCATTTCTAATGGCCCTCGTGTTCTTCAATTTCTGTGGATGTACCCTTATCTCTCATGCGCTCACGCATCATTTTTTTCATCATCATCTTGCCATCCATCATTACGGGATAGGGATGCTCAAGATCACCGGCGAAGTGATATTTGAAGTAGTAAAATGTTGTGCAGGCCGCGGTCCCGATTCCCGCCACCAGCAACACAATGCCTGCCGTTTTTAAAAGTTTCGGTCTTGGGTCGGCAACGGCTCGATGCAGGGTGAAAAGTCCCGCTACGGCCACAACGATCCCGAACAGAAATGCAATGTCACCCAGAAATGCTGCCATAAGTACCTCCTGTGGTTGCTATTGTTTGCTTAAAAATAATCTGCCCTGTTTTGGATTCTGGATATTTGATCCAGGTCAAATCAGCCTGCTTTAGGTTATTGAATAGTGTTGGCTCTGAAGGCATTTCACAACGGCTTATTCAACCAATTTTATGTGCCATTGTTTCATGCGGATTCTTGTACCAGCCCGGATCATGATAATCGCCGCGTGCAAGATCATTGCGTACCTTCACCACGGTGAACATGCCGCCCATCTCAATGGCGCCGAAAGGACCTTTGCCGGTCATCATCGGCAGCGTGTTACGCGGG
>JACQHV010000044.1 GCA_016198885.1 Gammaproteobacteria bacterium | reverse complement strand
GGCCTGCCATATCCTGGCTGCTTTTTCGGTATCTTCCGTTGTCAACCTTTCAATATCTGAAAAAATATAGGTGCCTGTCAGGATTGCTTTGGAAGAAAATAACTTATCATAGGTCATCGGAAAAATAATTGATTTCAGGGATTTTCCGCGCCATTCAAGATGCAGATTAATCGTTACATGAGGATGTCGCTTGCGTTTGTAGAAGTAGTAAATCAAGGTTGTCTAATTATCATTTAATATATTAATTTTTATATGATTTTATATCATCAGTGTATGTGGATACCAATACGAACATTACTTGCGCGGGTTCCATTTTTCATGCAAACTGGAATACATTCATATGCATCGGGGCAGTGATCATGAATTTCCTTAATAAAGATATCGACATAAACGAGCTTGAACAACATCAGCCAGAGGCACTGAGACAGTTAAAAAAGGGACTGCAACCGGAATGTTCACAGGACGGTAAAAGCGTGGTGCCCTGGACACAGGAATTTGCAGCCAGTGGAAAAGTCGGTAAAAGATAACTGGTGCGGGGTATAGAATAAACCAAAGGACATTTCCTTTAGAATTCATTCCAATCATCAAACAGGGGACGATAATTATGAACCAACGTAACAAAGATATTGATATAGGCAAGCTTGAGCAGCAACCATCCGAGACAGTGAGACAGTTAAAGAAGGGACTGCAACCGGAGTGTTCACAGGACGGTAAAAGCGTAGCGCCCTGGACACAGGAATTTGCTGCAAGCAGTAAAATAGGCAAACAGCTCTAAGACTCATCCTGTAATTCTTTTCAATCACTAAAATGAGGGGGGTGTAGGTCATGAATTCCCTTAATAAAGATATTGAAATTAACAAGCTTGAACAGCATCAATCCGAGACCGTGAGACAGTTAAAGAAGGGACTGCAACCGGAGTGTTCACAGGACAGTAAAAGCGTGGCGCCCTGGACACAGGAATTTGCTGCATGCGGTAAAGAAGGCAAATAACTGCCTTAAGCCCTGTTGTGATTCATTTCAATTTCGTTTGTTTGGTCAGGGCAAAACTCTGCAGGGTGATTCCCCATTTCTTTATAACCCTGCGTACAGTAGATGGTGGCTGAATAACTGATTTTCATCCTGCCACTGTCGCTTTATCCTCCACCCGGCAAATTCAGCGAGTTTCGAAAATTCCTCGGGTGAATATTTATAGGAATTTTCCGTGTGTATTGATTCACCACGTTGAAATGAAAATCTGACGCCGCTCACCGATACCTTCTGATCTGTCAGGGATACCAGGTGCATTTCAATACGTCCTTCCTGAATGTTATAAAAAGCATAGTGTGCAAATTGATCTATGTCGAAAGTCCCATCAAGTTCACGATTGATACGCAGCAACAGATTTTTATTGAACATGGCTGTTATCCCGGCCCCATCGTTATAGGCACGGTGTAAAATCGATGGCGATTTTTTCGTATCCACACCAACAAGCAGCCATGAATTTCCTCCGAGAGACTTTCGAAATTTTTCAAGCAGAAAAGCAGACTGCGTTGGTGAAAAATTACCAATGGTGGAACCGGGGAAAAACCCCATACGGGTTATGTCGTCATCGCAATCCGGCAGTTTGATCGTATTCGTAAAATCGGCTTCAATAGGTGTGACTTTAATATCATTTAATTCATCACGTAATTGCGAAGTCGCCTTGCGCAGATAATTACCCGCAATATCAATGGGCATGTAATGCCTGACCCCATTCAGATGTTCAAGTAATAACCTGATTTTTATCAAAGAACCGGCCCCGAATTCGATAACATCAAGCTCGCCACTGATCATCTGCGACAGTTCCTGACTGATTTGCGGCAGCATGCGCAATTCCGTGTGGTAGAGATAATATTCATCAAGCCTGCAAATCTCGTCAAACAACTTTACACCGGCATCATCATAAAAGTATTTTGATGGCAGACTTTTCTGTTTCCGGCCCAAACCGTGCAGTACATCTTCAAGATACGTGTTTTTCGCAGTATCAACTGCCCTGATCTTTTTAAGAATGGAAGTCCGCATCTCAATCAGATGCCAACCGGATACCGGAGAACTGCCAGAAACTGTGAGGATAGAAAAAATTACGGTAAGTTAATCGAATATGTCCCGTCGGGGTGACACAGGAACCGCCACGCAGGACGTATTGTCCACACATGAACTTGCCATTGTATTCTCCCAGGGCGCCTCGAACAGGTTTATAACCCGGATAGGCGGAATACGCACTGCTGGTCCATTCCCAGACATCACCGAATAATTGCGTAAGCCCGGAATTCTTTGCTGCGCGCGGGTGTAATACATTCAGGTCCAGAATATTACCTGCAACTGGCTGACCCATGGCGGCCACTTCCCATTCAAATTCCGTGGGCAACCGTTTACCTGCCCACGTTGCAAAAGCACATGCCTCGAAATAATTAATATGGCATACCGGTGCATTGGATTGAATCGGTTGCAGGCCTGCCAGTGTGAATTCAAACCATTCTCCATCCAGCTTTTTCCAATAGACAGGACACGATTGCCCTTGCCCCTTAATCAGCCCCCAGCCATCAGACAGCCATAAAAGCGGGTCTTCGTATCCACCGTCCGCAATGAAGTCTGCATATTCGCTGTTGGTAACCGGCCGCGATGCCAGTTTGAAAGGGGAAACATGGACTGGATGCCTGGGTGATTCATTATCAAAACAGAATTCGGTACCGCTAGCATTGGTCCCTGATTCATAAAGTCCACCCTCAAAAGATACGAACTTCAATGCCTGATCAGGTCCATCATCGTATTGGCATTGAATCAGGCCAGGGAACAATGGGTTTTGTGAAAAAGCGTGTTTGATATCCGTAAATATTAATTCCTGGTGCTGCTGTTCATGGTGAATCCCCAGTGTAATGATTGACTGCTCTTCATCACCGATTTCACCAGCAAGGTATTTACGCATGGCATCATCGACATATCTGCGATAAGAGAGAATCTCTTCAACGGTTGGACGTGACAATACACCCCGCTCCGGCCGTTTAAACTGCTCGCCGACGCTGTTGTAATAGGAATTAAAAAGAACATTAAAATGTTCGTGAAACGGTTTATAACCATTCAATCGATTCAGAATAAATGTTTCAAAAAACCAGGTCGTATGTGCCAAATGCCATTTTACGGGGCTCGCATCCGGCATTGACTGTAATTGCATATCTTCAGCACACATGCCGGAAACAATCTGTTCAGTCAGCATGCGTGTTGACAGGAATTTATCGTGCAACATATCCGGTAAGCGTTGTTGATAATCCTCATCATAAACTCTGGATGTGTCAGCAGGATTACTTTTTCTCATTTGATGATCCATATTATGATGATGCCTGATTTGTCATCGAGTAACATAGGGATAGATCACGATTTTAATCCATCAGTTATCCGTCCTTTTTACTATTGGCCCGGATTCCGTTTATTGAATCATGCTTATTATGCTAGAAATTATAGTCAAAAACGGTGATTTCTCTGCGTCTTTTTTCAACTTCCTGCGTCTATAGTGATAAACCAATAACTGGAGGAATTAAAAATGAGACTGCAACTGGCATTAAATGTGGATAATCTTGGTGAAGCAATCGATTTTTACTCAAAATTGTTTGACACCAGACCGCACAAGATACGTACCGGTTATGCAAATTTTTCCATCAATAAACCACCTTTGAAGCTGGTATTATTTGAGAACCCTGAGGCAAAGGATCGGATTAACCATCTGGGTGTGGAGGTGTTTAACCCCCGGGAGATCACCGAATTATCACAACGCCTGCAGGAATCGGGGATACTTGCTGAAATACGGACAAATGAGACATGCTGTCATGCGACCCAGGATAAATTATGGTTGCATGAGCCCCAGGGACTGCACTGGGAGTGGTATCACATAACAGATGATAACCCGGATAATATGAAAACGTCACAGTCATCAGCATGTTGTGACGGGACAAACTGTGCCTGACAAAACATTTTGTCCTCAAGAGGTAATAAATAGTGGAAGATTTTGGCTGGAAATTATTCGAGGACCGGCTGCGCGCATACATTAAAAAACGTGCGCCATGGGCTGATGTCGATGAT
>JACQHV010000051.1 GCA_016198885.1 Gammaproteobacteria bacterium | reverse complement strand
CACCCCAGCCCTCCCCCTTCAAGGGGGAGGATAATTTTAATTTTGAGATAGGTTCTAATTTGCCATTACTGTTCGATCTCTCGCCCAATCTTTGAGGTACTGGATCCGCTCTGCCATGACCACGGATAGTGGACGGGTCTTTGCAAGTTCTTCCAGCAAATGTGAATCATCCAGGCGGGCATTCTTTGCGTGTGCGGAATAAAGCGCTGATACCACGGCCTGTTCAATTTCCGAGCCCGAGAATCCTTCACTCTTGTCTGCAAGTGAAGCGAGGTCAAAGTCCTCCACATCCAGTTCTCTTTTCTTGAGATGTATGCTGAAGATAATCTCACGGGTATCTTTATCCGGTAAATCCACAAAAAATATTTCATCAAGCCGGCCTTTCCGGATGAGTTCCGGCGGCAATGATTCGATATCATTAGCCGTTGCCACTATAAAAACTTTTTCTTTTTTCTCTGCCATCCAGGTCAGCAATGTGCCCAGGATACGGCGCGATGTGCCTCCATCACTGTCTGCGACACTGATACCTTTTTCTATTTCATCAACCCATAAAATACATGGCGCCATGATTTCCGCAGTTTTCAGTGACTCGCGCAGGTTTTTTTCAGATTCACCATGGTACTTGTTGTAAATTGAACCGAAATCCAGTCTCAGCAAAGGGACTCCCCAGGCCCCTGCAACCGCCTTTGCGGCAAGACTCTTTCCGCATCCCTGCACGCCCAGCAACATGATTCCCTTGGGCGCATCAAGTCCTGGTTTCCTGAGTTCCCCGGTAAAAGATGTCTTGCGTAATATCAACCATTCTTTTAGTTTGTTGAGTCCACCGACATCTGCATAATGCGCCGTATCATATTCAAACGACAACACACCACCCTGATTCAATAAATCAAATTTTGCCTTCATGACCTCCGCCACTTCAGACTCTGTCAATACGTTATTATCCCGGATGGCGCCACGGACCAGGTGCCTGACATCATCAAGAGGCAGTCCAAGTAGACTTTCCACAAGTTGATTCAGGACACGTTTTTCAACAACGATACGCAAATTATTATTTATCGTAGACCAGGCCTTAGCTTCCCTGCGTATGATAGACTCCAGTTGCGTACGATCCGGCAATGACAACTCAAAACGGGCACAGTAACGTTCGAGTTCCTTCGGTACGTTCAATTCAATAGATATCAGCACGAGGGTGTGAGGCACATCGACGTACCTCTGTGCAATGTCTTTTAACAATCTGACATGGATCGGATCGTCCAGATAGGGATGAAAATCGAGTAGCAGATAAATCCCGCCACTTGATGTCAGTTTTATTTGCGTTAATAACTCGACGGGTTTGCTTTCATATAAATTCGCGGGCTCATTAACATCCAGCCGCTGCAACCCTTCAGTCACCGTCCACCGGTACAATGGTTTTCGAGTGCGTGAAGCTACATGATCAAACAGACTCATCACCCTGCCCTCTTCCCGGGATTCAATAATGATGATGGGAGTTGGAGATTTAATTAATAATTCGAGATCCTTGAGGTTTTGCATAGGAAAGGCGGATTAATTTATAACTTTATCATTTATTTCCTGGCCACCAGCAAAAATGCCCATACACATAACACGGCAGTGACAAGCAGCCCTGCACAGGAAACTATAATCGGTATGTTCACAGTACCGACCTGTAACGGCCATTGATAGATCAACCGCAACAGATGTAAAACGGCAATTATTCCAAAAAGTACACCGGTAATGATCAGATATGCTTTTGTGCCCATAGGGGTTTCACCTCATGTTTAATGCGGTACTGCTTTCGAGACAAACTGTCAGTATAATAAACTACTCAGACCTTTTAACGATGATATTGAGATCAACCACCGCTCTTTTGCATCCTTGCAATCGCGGTATGAGTGCATTCATGCATGTCAAGAGAGCCCCCTTGTTATTGATCGCACTTTATTTCAAACAGTGCTAAGCTATTGATTATATGATCATTAATAACAAAGCATTTTGGCAACATCTGTTACATTATCTGCCAAAAAGCACCTTTTCTCCTGGTCAGACACAATAGAGAAAACTGTATGAGTAACACGACATGAAAGCCATCTGGAAAGGAACCATCATTGCAGAGAGCGATGATACCGTGGTCGTCGAGGGCAATCACTATTTCCCTGAGCATTCCGTGAATGCTGAATTGCTAAGTAAAAGTGATACGCATACGAGATGTCCCTGGAAAGGCGAAGCCAGCTATTACAACATCACGGTGAACGGGGTCACAAACAAAGATGCGGCCTGGTATTACCCGGACCCTAAGGAAGCGGCCAAACAAATTAAGGGGCACATTGCGTTCTGGCGTGGTGTAGAGGTCGGCGCGTAACAAAAAATATGAATACGCCTGATGACGCGCTGCACACAGACGCGTTACCAGTCACTCCGCTTGCAGAGCAGACGTCCCATCAAGTTATGCATGACAGTGAGTGCGGTCGTTATGCATCTATAAAATGAATCGTTATTTATTAATCACATTATTGTTTCTTTTCTCTCCATCCATCCTTGCTGAAGAAACTACGAATAATGAATGCAAACCACTCGTTGAAATAAATATAGAGTGGCAGACACTAAGGATTCGTCCTCATGAAAATGCATTTCTTAACTGCACTGTCTCACGAGAACAATATAACGAATTAATCCGTGGTGCTTTAGAGAACCCCGCAGACAAACAGGCGAATTTCAAATCACTTTTCATGGGACGTTTGATTGATCATCCATGGATTTCAAAATTCCTGGCGATGCAGGCGCTTGACCATGAGGGATGGGACGCTGAAAAAGGACAACCAAAGGCAGGGGATATGAATAGTTTCGTCCGTAAACTATTGTCGTTTCCGGAATTACTGAAGCAGATTCAGGAACCATTCATTGGGACTGGCTATACTGTCATTGGCGCATCCATCGAAAAAGTCCTGGTTGCAAAAGCCAATGAAATAAAATGGCTCGAGATCAATGAACCAGTGCTGGTCCCGTATGATGCAATGGTTCACTATATATTAAAGAAACACGAAGATGATTGAAGAATTATGTACACTGTAAAAACAAAAATTCTGCTCTTCGCCATCACCGGATTGATATCAGGGATTGTCAGCGGCCTGAGCCAATTTATTCTGCCTGATATCCAGTTGATTCAGCAATACTACCCTCCCCTGATTCTTGGTATCTTTCTTTATCTTTGTGGAATATACATTGCGCGTATTGAAATCAGTAAAAAAATATTAAGCCTGGTCATTCTGATCATCTCGTGCGTCATCGGATGGAGAAT
>JACQHV010000010.1 GCA_016198885.1 Gammaproteobacteria bacterium | reverse complement strand
GGTGGTCTTGCCGCTGCCGGTGCCCCCGGAGATGACGATATTCTTCCGGTGCACCACGGCCATCTTGAGAAACTCTACCATGTTTTTGTTGATCGCCCCGAATTTAATCATGTCTTCAGCAGCCAGTTTTTTCTTGGAGAATTTACGGATGGTCAGACAGGGTCCGCGCAGGGCCAGCGGCGGGATAATGGCGTTGACGCGCGAGCCGTCCTTGAGGCGGGCATCCACCATGGGTGAACTTTCATCAATACGCCGGCCGAGCGGCGAGACAATCCGTTCAATCGCGGACATCACGGCATCATCGCTACTGAACACGACCGCAGACTTCTGCAACTTGCCGGCCTTTTCGATATAGATCTCATCGTATTTATTTACCATGACTTCAGTAATGTCATCCTGGGCGAGCAGCTCTTCCAACGGTCCCAAGCCAACAGCCTCGTTTAACACATCGGTTGCAAGTTGAACGCGATCAACATTAGCAGGCAGTTTACCTTCCATCTGTTTGATGATCTCCTTGATACACTTGTCAACATGGTGGCGCAGTTGATCCTCGGTCATGCTGCCGATGTCAAGACGGCGCAGGTCCATCATGTGCAGGAGTTCCTCATGGACACGGTTGCGCCACATGAAGCGTTCTGTCTTGAATATCGATTCGTCTTCCTTTATTTCAGCGTGCGGATGTACACCGATCATGGTGCGGATGTCGGTGACATCCTCGACGTAACTGCCCGAGGCCTTTTCATCAATACCAGTAGTAATATGGAAGCCGCCAATGGTGATGATATCCGAGGAGCGTAACGGTCCATGTCGCTGGATCTCCTTGCCATTGACGAGAGTATTTCCGCCGCTCTTGTCCTCGATAAACAGGCCGTCAGCGGTGCGCTGGATCTCGGCGTGATAAGGAGAAACCTTCCAGCCGCGCACCTGGATGAGATTATCGCGGGCCTTGCCTATGCCGCAGACATTTATCGGACAGCGCAAACCCTTTATCTTTTTTCCATCTTTTGTTTTAACAACTACATCAAACATAGGTACCTCTATATAAAATCATTAAATCGAATAAAGGACGATGATAAATCTGTACTTGTTACTAATTATAGACTTCTGGAAAACCATGCAACTGTCAGTAGCAGACCTAATCGAGGATTATGTCATCGCGATCGACGTGCTGCTTGAACTGTTCTAGCAGTTTCTCTCTGCGTTGAACACGTTCCTGGTTAAATTGTGATCTCGCATCAAATACGGTCGGGGTGACGAAGATGACCATCTCAGTCAGGTTATTGTTCCACCGGGTGGAACGGAACAGGGCGCCGAGCACCGGTATGTCACCCAGTACGGGAAATTTATCAATGGTATTACTCAGGTCACGGTCGATCAGGCCGGCCAGGACCAGCGTCTCGCCATCTTGCATGCTGACGTCCGTGCTGGTTTTACGAGAGATAAATGGAGGGGGTTCACCGGCGATTTGATTCGCAAAATCCGCGGCACTGACCTCTGTTGTCACCTTTGCAACGACGTTGTTCACACTGTCAACAAAAGGCTCAATCTTCAATATCACTCCAAATTCCTTGTATTCGACGTTGGTTGAGCCAAGCCCTCCCGTCGTGACTACGGGTATTTCACCACCGGCGAGAAATTCAGCCTTGCCACCACTCCGTGCACTGAGTTTAGGCTCGGCAAGGACAACGGCATCACCTGACTGGGCCAGTAAGTTGATACGGGAAACTATCTCAGTGGCAATACCAAAATACCCAAGTGCACGCCTGTGTTCAGGATCTAAAGCTGCGAAAAATGAGGGAGTAAGGTCCGGATCAGTACCAGCCCTGAATTTTCGATTGCGCGCAGCATCTGCTACTACAGCAGCCGAAGGTCCATTAATAGCGTCAGCCCAGTTAATCCCCAGTTCCGTAAGTTTATTGGTGTTGAATTCGGTGATCTTGACGTCCATATATACCATCTTTTCCACCGGTACGATGACAGGCGGGGCCTGTGGCTCAACCTTGCGGGTAAGATCAATTAATTGGGGGTAAGCGGTCTTGACCGTATTCAATAATGCCTCATCGGTGGTAAATAGCGTTCCCGTAATGAATATCTTCTGACCGACTTCCCGGACTTCAATGTCTCCAAGATCACCAAGCAGTGTTGTGAGTTCGTGCACGATACGGGCATTATCATTCGTCAGGATCTGCACCTTGAGATCACTTTCCGCCCCATCGGTGTACCAGATGTGGACTGTAGTTTCACCCTCCTTCTCGGCCAGCAACAGTAACTGGCCGTTGTCCAGCATGGAGGTGCTCAAGAGACCGGCATTGCCAACGGCTACACGATCTATCGCGCCAACCTCGAGAATCTTGATTTCTCCGATGAACATTGTGACATTATCTATGGCCAGTACGCTGTTTGTGACAAGAGCAAGAAAGAAGGTAATGATTATTTTTTTCACTTTTGCACCTGTTTTTATCTGGTAATTGGTGATTAGTAATTAGTGATTAGTAAAATCCAATTTATTGTTCTGCAGCCGGGATTTTTTGTTGCAAAGGTTGTACAAGCAGCGGGCTGGACTTGGCAATACCATCCTTGCTAGCGCCACCGATAATCAGACTGATATAACTTGGCAATGCCGCTTCAATCAGCTCTTCAGCTTCTCCAATAATGGGCGGCAAGGTCGAACCCGACACGCCTGCGACGATATTGCCACTACTGTCACGTACCGTCCCGTCTGCTGCGACCGTCAGGTTGGCGTCTTTCAGCACCTTGCCGTCTGGACCGACGACCTCACCTTTTTCATTAACAGCAACGCCAGACAGCACCTTGCCGTCTGCGGTCATGACCGTGCCATCCTCGGCAATGATAAAGCCCTGTTCATTAACGGTAACCCTGGGGCCACTCAAAACCTTACCGTCAGTGGTCATGACCGTGCCGTTGGCAAGTACCTGCAAGTCGTCTTTTTTCACCACATTACCGTTGGCGTCCACATAGTCGCCGTTTTCATTTATGGTGTAACCGGCGGCTTTCATCATTTCATCCTTGGTTGTTACAGTCCCGTCAGCATTGACGATAATGTCTTCCTTCTTGACTACGTTACCGCTGGCGTCCACATAGTCGCCGTTTTCGTTCACGGTGTAACCGGCAGCCTTCATCAGCGCATCCTTGGTGGTAATGCTGCCGTCGGCATTGACGATAACTTCATCTCTGGGTATCACCTTGCCGCTGGCATCCACATACTCACCCTTCTCATTGACGGAGATGCCGTCCGCAGCCAAAAGCTTCCCACCCCTGGTTGATACTGTGCCGCTCTCGGAAATAACAATGTCGTCCTTCTTAATTACCTTGCCATCTGCAGTCACCCAGTTGCCATTTGCATCAATGGTCGCACCTGCCGCCTCGGCCGCCTTGCGCATTGCCATCTGTTTTTTCATCTCTTTGGCATTTGAGAAAAGATCAAAGGGAGTAATGCCGGTGAAATCAGCACCCTGCCGGTCATTACGGTTACGCAGCACGGCAATCAGATCGCCCTTGTCCTCTGCAATAGCGAGTAACGCCGCCTGTTCCGGTGTAACGTCAACGGTCATGGAGGTGAAATTCAATTCGGTGCGCTGTTGTGGATATCGGATGGAATCCAGGTGTTCGTCATAGGCCTCGCGCCCGGTGGCAAGCACGCGCACATCCTGCAACACAGGCAGAATGACATCCGTTGGTTTTTCCTTGATTCCAATGCCTGCTGCTGCGGCCTGTGCAACTTCCGCCGGGATCCCTGCTTCACCGGCGGCCTGAAGTGCAGCCTGCTCCAGTCCCGGCGGCAAACTGGGGCCTTCACCCGTATCATAGTTTGCGATCTTGACGTCAATATTGACATAGATATCAATTCTGTTGCCGGGACGGGTCAATCCCGCGATGGACTGGACCTCGTCAACCTGAATGGTGATGGCGCGACGGCTTTGACTGACCAGATCAGAAAAATCGACCGGGAAGGTCTCGTTCATGAAATTGGTAAGCAGGGGTTTGCCGCGACCTACGTCTTCAACCAGAAAGCGGCCATAGTAGCTTTCGATATTAGCCGGGGGTATTGCATTTGGATGGACATAGGTCATAGGTATGTTACGCACCGCGAACAGGCCGGGCTCAACCTTCTGGCCTTTTTTCAGGTCTTCCTTGGCGACAACGACGGCCACCATTTCCTGTTCTTCACCCTTGATACTGGCAATAATGGCCGCTTCACGGCTTTTGAGATACACCACGGAGAGGATGGCGGCGGCAATTCCAAAACCGATTGCGCCGATGAATAACATGCCAGTCTTGGTTCCGGAGGGTGCAGCCATAAATTCCCCTTATAATCTCATTATGCAAATAGTGACGATACAGTTACCGGCAGTGAAATGCCGGTTAGTTTAATAT
>JACQHV010000047.1 GCA_016198885.1 Gammaproteobacteria bacterium | reverse complement strand
GTTCTAGGTCGCCTGCAGCCAATGCCTCACGCACCCATGTGCTGCTGATACGACGGTCATTGACCTTGCAGGTAACTGTACATTCAACCTCAAAGCCAAGCCGTCCGCCCAAAAGCTGTAAAGTTGAAAAATCGCCACGGCGATCCTTGCCAAAACGGAAATCATCACCGACAGCAAGATCTTTCACACCCAGACTTTCTACCAGAATTTGCCTGACAAAATCCTCTGGCGATAAACAGGCCAAAATTTTGTCAAAACGCAAACATACCATTCTATCGATATAATGCTGGCCCAAATATTCAATCTTTTCACGGATACGCATCAACCTGGCAGGCGCCCGGTCAGGCATAAAAAATTCCTGAGGTTGCGGCTCAAAGGTAACAACAACTGCCGGCAGTTTATGTGACTTGGCAGCGAACTTTAACTGTTGGATAATTGCCTGATGTCCCAGATGAATACCGTCGAAGTTCCCTATAGTGGCAACACAGCCCCTGTGTTGTTTGTGAAGATTATGCAGACCGCGTATAAATTCCATTGAAGTGTTATGCGCAATATTAAACCCGTTGGACATCCATTAACATGTCATTCAGGCGCAACCCGCTGATCCACAGAACGGCGAAATAGGTCATGGCTCCCAGAAATATCAGGAAGCCAAGATGCAGTGCGCGGAAATATGCACTCCATTGTATCCAGTCCTCTGTTGCCGCAGCGAAAAAGTATAATATGAGGCTCATCGCTGTGCAGGCCACCAGAATTCTGATTAAAAATATTCCCCATCCATCCTCAATTTGATATATCGCCTTCCTGCGTAAATAAAAATAAAGTGTGCCTGAATTTATAAATGCAGCAAGGGATGTGGCCAGTGCCAGGCCGGCATGCGCCAGAGGAACAACAAGCATCAGACTCAGAATGATATTAGATAACATGGCGATAACGCCTGCTTTTACCGGTGTTCTGGTATCCTGCCTCGAAAAAAATCCGGTTGAAAGAATCTTGATTAATATGAACCCGGAAAGGCCAATGGCATAACTGATCAGACTCCTGCCTGCCATTTCCACATCATTCAGGTTAAATTCACCATAATGGAAAATAGTGATCATCAATGGCCCCGAGAGCATTATCAAACCAGCAGTCGCCGGCACACTAATCAGGATTGTCCAGCGCAGACCCCAATCCAGCATATGATTGAAATGTTCAGTTGATCCCTGCGCATGCTTTTCGGAAAGATTCGGTAAAATTACCGTAGCAAGTGCAACCCCAAAAACACCCAGGGGAAACTCCATCAGTCGATCAGAATAATATAACCACGAAATGCTTCCGGTAACCAGGAATGAAGCGATTAACATATCAACAATCAGATTGATCTGGGACACTGACACGGCGAACAATGTTGGAATCATTTGCGTAACCACTTTCCTGACGCCTTCATGACTGCGTTTTAATTTTGGTCTGGGAAATAATCGCAAACCTTTTAAATATGGAAATTGCAACAGGAGTTGCACGATACCTGCAATAAATACTCCCCAGGCCAGCGCAACCACCGGTTGTGCCAGCTTCGGGGCGAGCCATATTGCACATACAATCATTGATATATTGAATAACACCGGTGTAAATGCAGGAACCGCAAATCGCCCGTAAGTATTAAGGATTCCTCCTGCCAGCGCTGTAAGAGAAATGAACAATATGTAGGGAAAGGTAATTCTCAGCATGGTGACTGCAAGATCATATTTCTCCTTTTGATCAATAAAACCCGGCGCAAAGATCATGATGATAATGGGCGCGGCAATGACACCAACGACAGTAACAACGAACAATGTGAAACCGAGCGTGCCGGTAACATGATCTATTAATTGCTGAACATCATCATTGCGTCTGGTTTTGTATTCTGTGAGGATTGGGACGAATGCCTGCGGGAATCCGCCCTCTCCAAACAAACGTCGCAGATAGTTGGGGATCTTGAATGCAATGAAAAAGGCATCCATGCCCGGCCCGGCCCCAAAATAACGGGCAATGACAATATCACGGACCAGTCCAAATACGCGTGATATCAGGACCATTGTGCTGACAACGAGTGTCGATTTTATAAGTTTGCTGGTCAAACCATGCCTTTCACATAAGTTATATATAAGAAAATCCGGCTATCCGGATGTTTGCTATACGATTTTCACTGGATTTCAAAGAATATCATATTCACCTGTAAGGATTGACAAATACCGCCAAGATCAGCATAGTGACGCGCCTTTGACAGACTAAGAGGAGTAAAATTTTGGCCAATATTGCTTCTGCAAAAAAACGTGCGCGACAGGCCCCGAAAAGACGGCAGCTCAATGCCAGCTATCGTTCGATGCTGCGCACCTACCTGAAAAAGGTGGCTACTGCAATTGCAGCCAAAGATAAAGAAGCTGCGGCAAATGCATTTAAAGATGCGGTGCCTGTCATTGATCGCATGGCCAGCAAGGGGCTGATCCATAAAAACAAGGCCGCGCGTCACAAACGTCAATTGAATGCACAACTTCGCGCCCTTTAAGCAAGGACCAGGGACTAAATAAGGTCTAACACAACGATACAAAAATAGAATTACTCCATAACCATGATCCCCGATAACTCATTTTTACACCAAAATGAGATTATCCCGGTGAATCAACTCCGGTTCATCCACAAACCCTAACAGCTCTTCAAACTGATCACTGGATCGGCCTATGATCTTGCGTGACTCGGTTGCGCCATAATTCACAAGACCGCGGGCAATCTCCCGGCCTTCAGTATCAATACACGCAACAATCTCACCGCGCCTGAAATTACCTTCCACTGCGGTAACACCTGCAGCCAACAGACTTCTGCCATGTGCACGCAGTACCTTGACAGCGCCCTGATCCAATACCAGACGGCCATGTATCTGAGACTGTCCGGCCAGCCATTGTTTGCGTGCGGTGAGTGGTTCCTGGTTACTGGTAAGAAAAGTTCCAATGTCCCGGCCTTCCGAGATCCGTGTCAGTACATTCTGTTCCAGACCCGATGCAATAACCGTGTCGGCGCCTGACTTGGCAGCCATTGCTGCCGCCCGCAACTTGGTCAACATGCCGCCCCGGCCAAGGTCACCGGTCTTTCCGGCGTAATGTTGCAGAGATAAATCACCTGCCTCGGCATTGTGGATTAATTTTGCCGCAGGATTTTTACAGGGATCCCGGTCGTATAATCCCTGCTGATCAGTAAGAATCACCAGTACATCGGCTTCAATCAGATTTGCGACAAGACCGGCGAGAGTATCATTATCACCAAACCGGATTTCGTCGGTCGATACAGTATCATTTTCATTAATCACCGGAACCACACCAAGCTCAATCAGGGTGCGTAAACTGCTGCGCGCATTGAGATAGCGTTGCCGGTCGGCAATATCCTCATGGGTCAGCAGCACCTGTGCCGTATGAATGCCATAACTCTTGAAACAGGACTCATACGCCTGTACCAGCCCCATCTGACCCACGGCAGCGGCGGCCTGTAATTCATGGATGGCATGTGGACGGCGTTTCCAGCCCAGCCGTGTAATACCTTCTGCAACCGCCCCGGACGAAACAATAACCACTTCACATTCTCTCTTTCGAAGTTCAATGATCTGGGCAACCCAGTTTTGCAACGATTCAACCCGCAGTCCACAACCGTCATTGGTCAGCAGGGAACTGCCGAGCTTGACCACCCAGCGCCTGGCCTGTTTAAGTCTGGAACGGGTATTACTCATGCTCATTTGCCTCAACCTGGTCCCGTAGTTTTTGTTCATCAAGCCAATGCTGGACCTCAAGCACCAATTCCTGACAACCTTTTCCACTGACTGCGGATATTAAAAAGACCGGGGTTTCTGAATTCAGTACATTAATAATGTCCTGCCGATACTTTTTCGCCATATCATCAGTCAGTAAATCAATCTTGTTCAATACCAGCCAGCGTTCCCGTTTGTCGAGATCAGCGCCAAATCCCGCCAGTTCCTGCTCAATGATTTTAATGTGTTTTACTGCCTCGCCGGTATCCATACAGCTTGCAACATCCACCAGATGCAACAGCAGGCGGGTACGTGATAAATGTTTGAGAAACTGAATCCCGAGTCCGGCCCCCTGTGCCGCCCCCTCAATCAATCCCGGTATATCAGCGATGACAAAACTCTGATCCTGTCCAACGCTCACTACACCCAGGACCGGATAGAGTGTGGTAAACGGGTAATCCGCCACCTTAGGCCGTGCCGCGGATACCGCGCGGATAAATGTCGATTTTCCGGCATTAGGCATGCCCAGCAAACCAATGTCTGCCAGGACCTGTAATTCCAGATGAAGCCTTCGCTTTTCCCCCGTAGTTCCCTTCGTAATCTTGCGGGGCGCACGATTGGTACTACTCTTGAAACGGGTATTACCCAGGCCATGAATACCCCCTTTGGCGACGAGCAGGACTTCACCGGCTGACACCATATCACCCAGCAGTTCCCTGGTATCGGCTTCATACACAAGAGTCCCGAGGGGTACTTTAATATAAAGATTCTCCCCGCTCTTGCCTATACAATTCCTGCCCTGACCTTTTCGGCCGTTTTCTGCGTGAAATTTGCGCTTGTAACGAAAATCGGCGAGCGTATTCAATCCTGTATCCACAATCATATACACACTGCCGCCATCACCACCGTCCCCGCCATCCGGGCCACCACGTGGCACGTATTTTTCACGCCGGAAACTGAGGCAACCATTACCCCCATCTCCCGCTTCAACCTGGATAGTCGCTTCATCAACAAATTTCATAATAACTGGTAACTAGTTACTCGTGGCCCGTAGCTGGTTGATGCGGCATAAGGATATACCGCCATTTTTCAACTGCTTCTCAGTTGAAAAATGTAGAAAAGCAAACATCACACTGTTTGCTTTTCGCCTCTGAAAAATGTCAGGGACGACTTTTTCAAAGCATATTAAATCAAAACCCCGCCAGTGGCGGGGTTTCATTAATAAACTCTTTAATACGGCTGATTAACCCGCAACCACACTTACGAATGTCCTGTTCTTCGGGCCCTTCTGTTCAAAAACCACCTTGCCATCTAACCTGGCATACAAAGTATGGTCAGTACCACACCCCACATTGATTCCTGCATGAAATTGTGTGCCGCGCTGTCTGACAAGTATATTGCCGGCCAATACATTCTCACCACCATAACGCTTGACGCCCAAACGTTTGGAATGGGAATCCCGGCCATTTCGTGAACTGCCGCCCGCTTTTTTATGTGCCATATTTCTTTCCGGAGGTTACCTATTTCGTTTTGATATCCAGAATGGACAGTTCGGTATAGGCCTGGCGATGGCCCATTTGTCTGCGATGATGTTTGCGCCGGATGAACTTGATAATATTAATCTTGTCGCCGCGGCCGTGTGCATTAACCTTGGCAGAAACGGTTGTTCCTTTTACATAGGGCGTGCCGACGGTCACTTTGTCACCATCAACCACCATGAGCACATCAGAAATCTTGATGGTCTTGCCTTCCTCGGCATCGAGTTTTTCAACCTTGAGCGTATCGCCGGGCTCAACCTTGTATTGTTTGCCGCCGGTCTTAATCACCGCATACATTAAAGCATCTCCAGAGCTGCCAAATTTCGATCTTAAACTATCAAAGGGCGCAGATTCTAAGGAATTCGCTATGCTTATACAAGCATGAAACCTCTATTTCAGCTGTTTTCTTGGTAATATGGGCCCGGTATTGGCAAAATGCCATAACCCCCCGGAACCATCAAGCATCAGCATAGTGAAACCGACAAAATCTGCCATACCAAAAACTCCGGAGCTGGACTTCCAGACACTGCGTAACCTTATTGCGGAGGATATGCACAGGATGGATCAGCTGATACACCAGCGTCTGTATTCTGATGTAAGTCTGATTGATCAACTGGGTAATTATATCGTTAATAGCGGCGGGAAACGCCTGCGGCCTGCTCTTTTACTTCTGGTTGCGCGGCACTTTAATTATTCCGGGACACAGCACATCAATCTCGCTGCCATTATTGAATTTATACATACTGCGACCTTGTTACATGATGATGTGGTCGACGCCTCCAAACTGCGACGTGGACGGGCCACTGCCAACCAGCGCTGGGGCAACGAGGCCAGTGTGCTGGTCGGTGATTTTCTATATTCCCGGGCCTTCCAGATGATGGTGGACACGAATTCTATGCGTGTAATGGAGATCCTTTCCAATGCCACCAATATCATCGCAGAAGGAGAGGTCCTGCAATTACTGAACCGCCATGATCCGGAAACGACCGAGTTCCGCTACCTCGAAGTCATCCGTAACAAAACGGCGAAATTATTTGAAGCCGCCGGTCAACTCGGGGCCGTAATTTGTAACCGCCCTGAACAGGATGAACAGGCCCTGGGCACCTACGGAGCCCATCTCGGCACAGCATACCAGCTTGTCGATGATGTACTGGATTACAGCGCCTCAAGCTCGGAGCTTGGCAAAAATATCGGTGATGATCTTGCTGAAGGCAAACCAACCTTACCGCTGCTTTACGCCATGTGGAATGGCATGGAAGATCAATCCAGGGTTATTAAAAGAGCGATTGAAAATGGTGGTCTTGACAATATCAGGGAAATCCGCGAGGCCATTGAAACGACAGGTGCCATTGCGTACACTGCCAGCCTTGCCCGTCAAGAGGCAGACAAGGCCATCGCAGCGCTTCAATATCTGTCGCCTTCTGTTTATCTGGAGGCCATGATTGCTCTGGCGCAGTTTTCAGTCGAAAGAAATTTTTAAATGCCACACTTCGGGGTGTAGCTCAGGCGAGCAGGAAAAAGAAAAAGACATTTAACATGTCTTTTTTCCTGCGAGCGGTTTGGACAGGGCGAACTGGAACCGAACATCCGGTAAATGTTCGCAGTCCAGTGAGCGACACTATACGGAAGTAGTGGCTGGACTTTGAGCGAAGCAGGGATTGCGCAGCGATAAAGTTCAAACCCGTGCCATTAGCGAGGCCGGGATGGCCAAGCTTAGGGCTGTGGTTGTTACGGCATGGAAATTAATCAGCCAATACGGTTTATCAAAGTCGGGGGTGAGCCGGATTAGTAAAAGGTCTAGTGAACCTTTTACCCGGAGAACGGGTTGTACAGGGATGGACAACCCCCGCCTTCCAAGCATACAGGATTGTAAAGCGCAGGAAGGGAGTAATGGATACCCGGAGTAAATCCTGTCACATAATTTAATGTAAAAGGTTTTACCTTTTATAATGATTTATAAACAAGTCGGGGTGTAGCTCAGTCTGGTACGACTCCATGGATGGAGGAGGTAGAGT
>JACQHV010000043.1 GCA_016198885.1 Gammaproteobacteria bacterium | reverse complement strand
GCGTTCATCCGTACCTACAATCTCCGCCACAAATTCACGCCTGTCCTGCATGCGCACAATGATCTCATCGGCATCTTTAACCACATGGTTGTTGGTAATGACATAACCATCCTTTGATAAAATAAATCCTGAACCTAATGAGGATCGTTGTTCAAACGGGTCCATACCTTCCGGTATTTCGCCAAAGAATTTGCGGAAAAATTCATAAAAGGGACTGTCTTCAGGAATATCAGGCATATTAAATCCCGGATGACCTCCTCCCTCAGATTTTTTAAGACTTGTGCTGATATTCACAACAGCAGGAGCATTGGCATCTATCAGTGGCGTAAAATCAGGTAATGGTTTTGCCTGGACACCCTGGAATGAAAGGCAAAATACCAGTATTAAAAAGTAAAAAAATTGAAAATAATTATTCATTCGTTTCATGTATTCACCGCAATAAAATGTTGAATTCCATAGTATGTGGCAATTCTGTTAACTTTTTTATGATCTATCCCGAGCTGGATAGGCGTCTTACAAATCTACCTGCTCTGTACTACAGAATTTGCCATCAATTGAACAGTTTTTTGTGGAACTTCGCCAACCGCAGTAACCTGATGGCCATTCGATAACATGGCGAATGCATTGACACCCCCAATTCTCGAAGGACCTTGCATTGCATCAGGATCATTTTCCAGCTTTTCTATAAATACAGATACTATCGCAAGACCATCACTATATACCATATGATCCATCGGCATATTGTTTGCCTGAATAGATTGTTTTTCATGATCACTCATGGCAAACCCTTCAGGTATCCAGGTCACCTTCCATTCACCATTGCCCGCATGAAGAGGAATATCATTTGTAGCCACACTATACCAGACATAACCTTTTCCCGAAATTGCGGGTTCTAATGATTGTTCCGGAATATCCTCGACAACATCCAGCTGGGTAAAAAGTATCTGTTCTATGGGCCAGCCTGAGTCATCCTTTAATTCAGATTTGAGAAGTAATTTGGTTTTCTCATCTATCCATAATTGATATCCATAACGATAGCCATCTTTAGGGACTATATTGACAATCCATGCGGAACGGCCGGCAGCACGATCCTTGCCTCCCATGGAAAATCCATAGTAATCGGCTATTTTTTCAATAGGCTGAGGTAATTGCGCTACAAAAAATTTCTGTGGTCTGCTCTTTTCAACCATTACTGCCTGATTTTCCGGAAAAATACAGGTGACTGATTTGCCATCACGTATCACTTCCCTGGCATATCCGGTAAGAGAGACCATACGTTCATGTTCCCCCTCTGCATCCGCCTTATGAATGAGACGCATTGCATCCATGCGCTTGTCACGCCAGTACACAAAAATACCATCGTAATTCAGTTCACGACTGGCACGGGACATCTCATTAATCAGTTGTTGGGCCTGCCTGGACGTATCGTCAGCAGCAAAGGCCACAGTGAATGAAGATATGATGATTGACAGACTGTACAGCAATGAGCTGCACAGGGTAAGGGTCCTATTCTTCACCTTCATCGGCCACAATCCTCACATAAGGCAGCATTCCCTGAACTCCGGCGTTGGTCCGGTATTCGTTATAGTTCACCAGATAACGATTAAGCCGTGCCATGGCCGTGGCGTCCGCAGGCAATTTATATGCGTGGGATGCCTGTTGTGTCTCCTGCTCTTTAGAGAGAGTTGCAAGTTGAGGACTGGTTATTTCTGGTTGGTGAACGGCAATCGGTTGAGTGGGGGTGATTGATGGGCTGGTTCCGGTCTGTCTTACGCCTAAAATTGCTACAACAGCGACTGATGCAGCAATCGCAAAACCCATTACCGGTTTAATAAAACGTATAACCGTAAATCTGGGGGCAAGATTATTGGGTTCATTTTTTATCGCTTCACCCACCCTGTCTGCCAGTTTCTGGTCAATATGACGAGGTAAATTGCCCCTCAGGCTTTCACCGATCAAATGATAACGGCACCAGATCTGCCGGTGCTCATGATTGTCGCTCAATCTCTTCAGGATAGATGGCGACATATTTTCCAGCTCGCCGTCCATCAGGGCGGAAATCTGTTCGCGGTAGTTCTCGTTCATCGTCTTTTACTCACCTGTCTCTAATAATGGCTTAAGTAGTTTATCAATCGCTTCACGGGCCCGGAAGATACGCGACCTTACCGTCCCAATCGGACAATCCATCGCTATTGCAATATCTTCATAGCTCAGTCCTTCAACCTCGCGCAAGGTAATTGCGATACGCAGATCATCAGGCAGACCGTCTATGGCCTTGATTACTGTCTCCTGAATCTCGTCCCGAAGCAGCATGTGCTCAGGGGTTGCGTACTCTTTTAGAGCACTTTCCCCCTCAATTTGTTCAAAATCTGCGATATCCTGTTCAGCCTCCATCGGGCGTCTTGATTGCACTGCCAGGAAATTTTTGGCCGTATTGACCGCGATCCGGTACATCCAGGTGTAAAAAGCGCTCTCCCCCCTGAAGTTTGGCATGGCCCGATAGGCCTTTACAAAGGCTTCTTGTGTGACATCCAGGGCGTCGCTGGGGTTCCGTATAAAACGCGAGATAAGATTGATAATTCGTGCCTGGTATTTCAATACCAGTAAATCGAATGCCTTTTTATCACCTCTCTGGACACGTTCAACCAGTTGCTGATCTGTAATGTTCTGGCCCATTTGGGCTGACCCCATGTGGTATTATCTTC